>JAEDJU010000038.1 GCA_016296195.1 Candidatus Methanomethylophilaceae archaeon
CCATGGGAACGGCTGCCCTGAGACCGCAGTCCCTCTCCGTGTAGGGGGAGGAGTCCGGAAGCTCCGCGTGGGACGATTCAGCTATATCCATGACCCTGTCCAGATCTATGGGCTCCGTCAGTTCCTGAAGAGGCGTTATCTCCCTCTCCGCGAAGGATTGCAGGGTCTTGAGTCCGAGATACCTCTGTTCCAGGGCCTTGTCCGGATTCTTGCGGATCATACCGACAAGCTCCACATCGGGACAGTAACGTTCCATGGCCACCCTCAGTTTACCCATGTGCTGCTGTCCGGAGACGTTGTTCAGTATGACGCCGGCGATGTCCACATCCGGATCGAAGGCCTTGAAACCGTTGACGATGGCGGCGGCACTCCTGGTGAGGGAACGGGCATCCACGATGAGGATCACGGGGAATCCGAGAAGTTTCGCCAGATGTGCCGTCGAACCGGTGTCGTCGTCCCCCCTGAATCCCTCGAAGAGTCCCCTGACACCTTCGATGACACACATGTCCGCATCCTTGGAAGCATATCCGACCAGATTGCGGATGGTGTCGTCATCCATCAGAAAGGAATCCAGGTTCCTGGCGGGCCTTCCGGTGGCGGCGGTGTGGTACATGGGATCGATGAAATCCGGTCCGGCCTTGAACGCCTGGACCTTCATCGTCTTCGACAGACGGGACATGAGACCGGTGGTGATCGATGTCTTGCCGACACCGCTGCCGGTCCCCGAGAGGACGACCCCCTTCATCGGAGCAACTCCCTGAGGGTCTCCGCCGTCTCCAACGGAACGATGCTGTGGGCACCCATGACCATGGAATGCGACGATATCTCGCCGACCGCCCACCTGTATCCCAGGTTCAGGTAGTTGGCAAGCTGTCTGGGCTGGTCCGTTATCAGGATATCATCGACACCCATCTCGGGATATGCGTGGCAGATCCCCATCAGGACGAGGAGATCGGGTTTGAATGAATCCACGGCCTCCTTCATCCTCTCTCCAAGGATTGAGTATTCGTCCAATCCGCCGGTGACGACATCGATCGACACACCTTTGGAATCCAGATCGGCGTAAATCTCCCTGCAGTAGTTCCTGATCCTGGGAAGCCCGAGCTCCGGATCCATGTTGGCCACGAACAGGGTCTCCCCACCCAGCTTCCTCCTGGCACGGTCGACGGCCTCGAACATGTCCGCGAAACGGTACGCCAGCTCCTTCTTGGCATCCATGACCACGGCGACCTTCCCTCCCTGGGAGAGGACGTCGATGATCCTCCTGCACACATGGAGCTTGGTGGGGCTCGTCGCCGGAGGGAGGTAGTCCCTGGAGGCCATTCCGACGCTCTTCTCCAGACGCGTGGCCGCCTTCATGAGGGAGACCTGTCTGTCGCATTCCTCCTTGGTGATCAGACCGGCATCCCTTCCGGCCTCGAGGGCCTTGATGGCTCCGCGGGTGTTGTCCCCCATGCATCCGTGACAGTCCACGGGGAAGACGTTGGCCTCTATACCGGCCTTGCGGATGGATTTGGCCATGTCCTCTCCGATGATCATGCTGGCGCATGTCCCTATGACGGCGACGGTCTTGGGGTGGAACTTCTCCTCCACCTGCTTCAATGTGTTGATAAGCGGCTCCGATGCACCGAAGATGAGGTCGTTGTCCCTCATACCGGAGGTCACCACCCTCACATCCGCCTCCTCGAGCATCCTGGATGCCATGAAACCGCATCCTGCCGGACCGTGCACCACGACAACATCCACATCCATGTCGCGGAGTGTGTACATGGCGGCGATGATCGGATTCGGACGGGGATGGATGATGTTCCTCACTGGTACGCCTCCTTGACGAACTCTATGAGGAGCCTGACATCCGATGGGATGTCGGGACGGTTGCCAT
Source organism: Candidatus Methanomethylophilaceae archaeon (assembly GCA_016296195.1). Taxonomy (GTDB): domain Archaea; phylum Thermoplasmatota; class Thermoplasmata; order Methanomassiliicoccales; family Methanomethylophilaceae; genus Methanoprimaticola. Next base: position 1,883 of record JAEDJU010000038.1, read on the forward strand.
CTCCGTTGGTTATCATCATGGGAACGCCGTAGGAGGACACGACCTTCTCGATCTCGGCCCTGTCCATCTTGTCGCAGACCTTCCTACTTATGGGGTCCAGGAGGATCATGGCACCGTCGAGGGCATCCATCTCCTTCAGACAGGAGAGTGTCCTCTCGATGGAGATGTGGGAGATACCGGGGTTGCGCTCCCTTATGGTCACCCTATCACCGTCTCTTACTATCTCGCCCCTGCCGGGGACCCCTCTGAACGTCTCCAGGGACCTGATGACCGATTCACGGGGTATGCCCATGACGTGGCAGACCTCCAGGGCGAGGTCCATTGCCTGGATGTACTGTATGGATATGTATCCGGGATCGAGGGTGACCTCGGTGACACCGTCGTAATCGACTGATACCCTCAGACCCTCGCCCAACCTGGGCTCCGAGATGACCTTCACCCTTCCGCCGTATGGTGTGAGGTTCCTGGTGTACTTCGACCAGAAATCCTTCTCCTCCGCCAGTACTATGTTGGTTTTGGAGCAGAGGATGTCCCTCTTGGCATCGGATGCCTTCAAAGTCTTCTTGGCGATGCCGTAGTCCTCCACCAGGTTCGTTATGCATGCGATGTCGGCGACCCCCGAGCCTCCGAGGGAGACCTCGCACACGACGGCATCGTAATCGCCGGCCGCCATGGTCATGATGTAGGGAGGTGCGATGCTCACATGCCTCTCGATCCTGTGGCCGTCGTCGGTCCAGGGACCCTCTCCCCTGGATGAATGGAGTAGGACCCTCTTCCCGGCATCGTGGAGCATCTTGGATATCAGATAGCAGGAACTGGTCTTGCCCTTGACACCGGTGACCTCGATCCTGAACCTCCTGTCGTCTATGAAACGTCCGACCTCATGGCTGAACGACCTTATCTCCCCTGGATCGGCACCCTCCAGGAAGGCCCTGGTGCAGTGAGTGGGCATGACGGTGATATCGAATCTCTCCGGGGGGACGGAATCGAGGACCCTCGCTCCGGACATCCTCAGGTCCTCCTTCATCTCGGGGGATGCGATGTGGTAGACATCGCAGCAGGTGACCTCGTCACCCTCCGACAGATACCTCTGTGCGAGGATGTTCCCGCCGTGGACCAAATCGACGATCAGAACGCGCATGATATCACCATTCGTACTTCCTGAGCTTCTCCACGAGCACATCGCAGAGACGGGGGTCACCGCCGATCGGGACTGCGTACTTGATCTCCACATCCCTTCCGTTCCTGTGGACGATACCACCGTCGGTGAACTCCTGGATACCCAGTTTTGCGGGGACATCCCTGGTGAGGTGCGCACCCAGGGAGATGAACAGGGGTAGTGCGATGATCTCCTCCGCACCCTCATCCATCATCTTCAGTATGATGTCCTCGATCTTGGGCTCGTTGAACTCGTTGTAGCCGACGAAGACGTTCTGATATCCCCTCTCTCTGAGACGGGATGCGTTGAGTGTCATTATATCGGAGTTGAAGGAGAGTCTGGAACCATGTCCCATCACCAGGATGTATGTGTTCTTCCCGGGGGTCTTGAGCTCCTCCACCCTCTCACAGAGGATGTCGGTCATGTTCTCATCCTCTCCGAAGGGCTGTTCCAGGTGGATGGTGACCTTCTTCCCGTTGACCTCCACCTCGCCTCCGGTGGAGTTCCTCTCCAATCCGAGGTGTTTCATGGGGATGTCCCTGGTGACGTGGAGTCCGGATGCCACGAAGAACGGCAGGACCACGATGTCATCGAAACCGTCCTCCACCATCTCCTCCAGAGCATCCTTGATCAGTGGGATGGACGTCTCGTTGAACCCGATGTACACATCGGGGAAACCCTTGGACCTCAGAAGGTCCGCCTGCATCTCCATGACGCCCTTGTTGAACGAGAACCTAGAACCGTGACCTGCGATGAGAACTCCTCTCTTAACCATGAAAAATCAATCCTCCAACCTCATACCGCCGGAGATGTCCTCCGAACCGGAGTAGATCTTGTCTGCCAACTCCCTGTAGGATGCCGCCATCTCCGAATCGGGCTCCCCCGCGACGACGGTCATGCCCCTTGACTCGCACCTCTGGACCGCGGGATCCCTGCGAACCCTGTGGATGACACCCGTGCCCATCTCGGTGGCGGCCTTGTCCACGAGGGCATCCTCGTCCTCCACACCACGGGAGTTCTGTATTATGCCCCCGAGACGGGCGTATCCGTCGTGTGTGAAGTCGTTGACCGCGTACGCGATGTTGCTGGCCGCGTAAAGGGCCATCATCTCCCCGGATGTGACGATGAAGACATCCCTGGCATACCCGTTCCTGATGGGCATGGCGAACCCGCCGCACACAACATCCCCGAGGACGTCGTAGACTATGACGTCGGGACGGTAGCGGTCGATGACATCCAGCTCCTCGAGCTTCTCGAAAGCGGCGATGATCCCGCGTCCGGCGCATCCGACCCCGGGTTTGGGTCCTCCGCACTCCACGCAGAGCACTCCGTTCTCACCGACATGTATCATGTCCTCAAGTTCCGGATCGGGATTGTCGCGCATCGTTTCCAGAACGGTGGGGATCCTGCCCCCTGCCAGAAGCTTGGTGGAATCGGCCTTGGGATCGCATCCGATCTGCATGACCTTCAGACCGCGGTCCGCCAAGGCCGTGGATATGTTTGCCGATGTGGTCGACTTCCCTATTCCGCCCTTGCCGTAGACAGCGATCCTTCTCATGGTCACTTCGAATGCCAGTTGCTTATTAATACTTTCAGATTCAATCGTAACACTCAGTGGATGTATCATCCATGTCACGGGGAACCGGGTGTATTCCGAACGGAAAGGTGCGATGGTCCCCCTATTCCGATGAGAATACGTTCGAAGACGTCGGAAAACGTGGATGGATGACGGTCAGACCTCACAATCCAATTTATACCCTGTACCCTCTATGGTGTCTCTATTCAATATAGAGGCCGGTTAGGTACGGAGAGGGAGAAAGTGGCCAAGACTTACGAGGAGATCAACAGCAGGATAAGAGCCGGAGAGGCGGTGGTCATGACCGCGGAGGAGGTCGTGGACCTCGTCAGGAAGAAGGGTGCCGAGAAGGCCGCGGAGGAGGTCGATGTCGTGACCACCGGGACCTTTGGAGCGATGTGCTCCTCCGGAGCATTCCTCAACCTGGGACACGCCGACCCCCCGATAAGGATGACCGACATCAGGCTCAACGGTGTCGAGGCATACGGAGGACTGGCCGCGGTGGACACTTACATCGGCGCCACATCCCTCATCGATCCCCCGGGGACCGGATACGGCGGGGCCCACGTTATCGAGGACCTCATCGCCGGGAAGAAGGTGCACCTTGTCGCAACCGGACCCGGTACCGACTGCTACGTCAGGAAGAGGATCGAGACGGACATCTCCCTGGACGACATCAACGAGGCCTACCTCTACAACCCCCGCAACTGCTATCAGAACTACGGGATAGCCACCAACACATCCGACAGGACGCTGTACACCTACATGGGGAAGCTCCTGCCCAGGATGAAGAACGCCACATACAGTTCCGCGGGAACCCTCTCCCCGCTCCTCAACGACCCCCATCTCGACACCATCGGCATGGGCACCAGGATCTTCCTCGCCGGAGGGGAGGGATACGTCTCCTGGCAGGGAACCCAGTTCAAGACCACCGTGGAGGAGGTCAACGGCGTCCCCGTCGGCGGTTCCAGGACCCTGGCTGTCATAGGTGACATGAAACAGATGGACCCCAACTACGTCAGGGGACTGGACATCACCGGCTACGGCATATCGCTGGCGATCGGTATCGGTATCCCCATACCCATCCTCAACGCCGACATCATGAGGAACTGTGCCATATCCGACGAGGACATCTACGCCGAGATGGTGGACTACAGCCTCCCCTCCGGAAGGACCTGCATGCAGAGGTACACATACGCCCAGCTGCGCTCCGGAAGCATAGAGTACGAGGGAAAGACCATCAGGACGTCCTCGATGTCATCACTGGCGGGAGCCAGGAAGGTGGCGAGGACGTTGAAGGACTGGATAGAGCACGGGGAGTTCCTGCTCAACGAGCCCTGTCTGTCCCTGCCGAAGGAAGGGAAGCTCAAGGGTCTCAGGGAAGGAGGTCATTGAAATGGAAGCGAAGTACAGGATCGATTTCGACGAGGGCAACGTGCTCGAATCTGTGACATACACACTTGTCTCCGAGTACGACCTCAAACCCAACGTCCTCAGGGCGGACATAGCGGGAGACGGAAGCGGATTCATGCTCCTGAGCGTCAAAGGCGACTGCGACGACGTCATTCTCGGGATGAACTACCTCAGGGAGATCGGATTCAAGGTCAAGGAGCTCACGGGCCACATCTCCCACGACTACGAGAGGTGCTGGAGCTGCGGTGCGTGTGTATCCGTCTGCCCCACCAAGTCGATCTTCCATGAGAAGGGGACCATGCTGGTGAAGCTGAACACCAACACATGCATCGCATGCGGATCCTGCATCAACGCATGCTCGGTGAAGGCCATCCAGCTGGAACTATGAGGACACGTTTCCAATACATGGAGACCATCCTGACAGTCGTGTGCGACGACGGGATGGACATCCACATCCCGGACGGTGTGTTCGAGGCTCGCTCCATAATAGAGATGAAAATAGCGGAGGATCCCTTCTTCGGTATCACCTACGACCCATACCCCGTATCCAAGAGGGATGACCCACTCATACAGAGGATGTGCAGGGCATCGGAACTGGCGGGGGTCGGTCCTATGGCCGGTGTCGCAGGGGCTGTCGCACTCCGCACAGCCGAGAAGCTGATCGAGGCGGGCTCATCCGTCGCGATAGTGGAGAACGGAGGGGACATAGCGTTGCTCTCGGAGGAACCGTCCGCCATCGGCATCTTCGCCGATCACCCGGTTCTGACGGACATGGCCTTCCTGATGGGATCGGACCACATCACCGGCGTGTGCTCGTCATCCAGGACAGTCGGACCCTCTGTGTCCTTGGGGAACAGCAGCATAAGCACCGTGTTCTCGGATGACGTCATCCTGGCGGACTGCTGCGCGACGGCACTCGGCAACCTTGTGAAGGATGAGGATTCGCTCCAGGGATCCGTGGAAAGGATAGGCTCCATCGATGGTATCAAAGGATGCATGGCATGCTGTGGCGACAAGGTCGCCATCTTCGGGGAGATCCCGGAGATAGTACCTGCTGATTGCTCACACATATCACCATATGAATCGGAATGACTTCATCGACAATCCGATGTATTGTTATTTTCAATATTCTCCAGTGTCACTTCAAGGCCAATTCTGAGATGACCTCGGCATAGATTGCGGCTACCGATTTCTGCGGGGAATCGTTCATCCTGAGCTTACAGGCCCTGCGGATGGTCTTGAACGGATCGTCCAGGGTCTGATGGACCTTGTCCAACTTCTCCTCGAACCCGTCCGTCCCATCGATTGGTCTGAAGACGTAACCGCCGTTGTACATGTCCTGGTACCTGTAGAGGACCCTTCCCGCAACATCCCTCATGATGAGGGAGACCTGACACTCATGGACCACGGAGGAGTCGTTCTTGTCCTGAAGCCTTACAACGAAACAGTCCTCCAGATCGTCGACCACCCTGAACTGGGTGTTCCACACTGCATCCTTCAGTCCGGCGTACACTATGTCGCTGGCAGGCTGGGCATCCTCCGGGATACCATCATCGGGCATCTCCATGACGAGCGAGTAGGCCAGCCTGAAACCTCCGGGTGCATCCCTGTCGGTGACGGTGAGACCCATCTCCCTTATGCCGACCACCTCGTAGCGCAGTACAAGACCCTTCCTCCCCGCGAACGCGACGGTCGAACGGAGGAACGCCTCGAACTTCTGTCTCACGGGTTTGAATGCACGGGTATCGACATAGGCGAACATGATGCACACATGATGACAAGGGTGTATTTCATTGGAACTGTCGTAACGGGCATTACATTCATGTGCAGGTAATCGGATTCCCAATCATGACATGCGAGAACTTCAAACTCCAATCCACACGTGGGGACGCGGTCCTGAACTGCTACAGATGGATCCCCGAAGGGGATGTGAGGGCGACCATTCAGCTGTCACACGGGATGATCGAACACATTCTCAGATACTCTGACTTCGCGGAGTTCCTGAATCGCAACGGCATCGCCGTGTACGGACACGACCATCTGGGCCACGGGGGCACATCACCCGACGAACAGGGGTTCATAGCCGAGAGCGGTGGTGATATAGTCATCGTCAACGACCTGTTCGAGGTCACGAAGAGGGTCGAATCGGACTATCCCGATGTCCCGCACATCATCCTGGGACACAGCATGGGATCCTTCGTGGTCAGACGCTACCTGACGAGGTACGGAGAACACCTATCCGGTGCGATAATCGTGGGCACTGGCAACCAATCGCCCACATCCGTTCGGTTCGGACTGTTCATTTCGAACTACCTGTGCAGACACAAGGGGACCCACTATGTGAGCCCGTTCCTGAACAAGGTCATACTCGGATCCAACGACAAGCGCTTCGACGAACCCGAGATGAGGAACAGATGGGTCTCCAGGGATCCGGAGACGGTGATGAGGTACAACGAGGACCCTTACTGCAACTTCGGATTCACCGCCGCCGGTTTCAGGGACCTGCTGACCATGATAAGGAAACTGGAATCCTCGGAGGACTTCGACAGGATACCCAAGGACCTTCCGATAATCCTGCTGTCCGGAGCGGACGACCCTATAGGGGACTTCGGGAAGGGTGTGTCGAAGGCCAAGGAGGGTCTCGAGAGGTTCGGACTCAGGCCGGAGATGAAGCTCTATCCCGGTGCGAGGCACGAGATCCTCAACGAGACCAACAGACAGGAGGTCTACTCGGATATCCTGGACTGGATAGATAGGACAATCTCCTGATCAGAGAAGCCTCTTCCAGAAAACCCCGTAGCACTTACAGGGTGCACCGCATACGGGACAGTGATGTCCCTCAGGAGAGTCCACCATGGTGTTCCAGTATCCCTGGACAGCCACGGTCTCCTCCAGACCCATCTTCCTCAGGATACCCGCGATGTTGGTGACACCTGTCACGCTCTTCCATGCCATGGCACAGACCATGTCGCATCCCATCTCCCTCATGTCGTCCACACATCTGGAGCACATGACGGAACCTATGCCGTGACCTTTCGCGGAGTCCGACACGGAGACGGAATCCAACAGACCTATCCTGCCCATGGACAGGACCTGGTCCCTCTCCGGACAGTCGGGAAGATGGAGGAATTCCTCCTCGCCCTCGGGACCGAAGACCTGGCAGATGGCGAATCCCACCGGTCTGCCGTCCATGACGGCGACATTGCAGAACTGTCCCTCGGCATCGATGGCATCGAGGAAATCATCCTCATCCAGATAGTCCTCACCTAGTTCAACCAGCGATATTGCCAGTACATCGGGAACGTCCTCCCTCCTGAGTCTCCTGACCTCTATCATAATCCCAACTCCCTGAAGAGCTCCTCGCGTTCCTTCCTGGTGATGTCCCTGTAACGTCCGACCTTGAGGTCACCGAGTTCGATGTTCATCACTCTGACACGCACAAGACGCCTCACATCGTACCCGAAGTACTCACACATCCTGCGGATCTGCCTGTTGAGGCCCTGTTTAAGGATTATACGGAACTGCCTCTCACCGATCTTCTCTACGAAGCACTTCTTCGTTATCCTGTCATCGAGGATGGGGACGCCGTTGGACATCCCCTTGATGAACTTGTCGGTGATGGGTCTGTCGACGGTGACGATGTACTCCTTCTCATGTTCCCCACGGGAACGCATGACCAGGTTGGCGAGCTCACCGTTGTTGGTCATCAGGAGGAGACCCTCCGAATCCTTGTCCAGCCTGCCGATGGAATAGATCCTCTTCGGATATCCTATGAAATCGATCACATTGTCCTTGTCATCGGGATTGGAGGTGCAGGTGATCCCCCTGGGCTTGTGGAACGCCAGGATGATGTCCTCCTCCACCTTGGACACGGGTTTCCCGTCCACCGCCACCTCATCGCCGTCGAAGACCTTGTCACCCACCACGGCGGTCCTGCCGTTGATGGTGATCCTGCCTTCCTCGACCATGCGGTCTGCGGCCCTGCGGGAGGCCACTCCGGCCTCGCTTATGAACTTGTTCAGACGGGTTCCCTCGGACATGGGCACCACATCCACGGACCTGTATATAGAAGGGGCTGGACATCACACAGGGATACTCTCGATACGGATCGCGGGCACCTTCCCCCAGAAGGCGAATCCCATCAGGACAACGTCACCCTCCATACCCATCGTGTATCTCCTGTTATGGATCTGATCGAGTGCATCATCCAAGGCCTTCTCCAGCTTCCTCTCCTTCTTCACCCTCTTGATCTCGATCACCACGGATGAAAGACCGGGCTTCGTGGGACGGAGCATGATGTCCACCCTTCCGTTCCCCGATTCTACCTGTGCCTTGACCTCGTAACGTGACATCAACGGAGACAGGACCTGCATCAGGATTATGGCATAGGATGATTCGTCCTTGAGGTCGAAGTAGCTGTGGTTCACCAGGATGTTCTCCATACTGGAGACCATGGTCCCGACATCCCGATCCATGAACGCACGGACAAAATCCGTCGTGTTCCTGTTCGAGAGTGGAACGGCAATGTTCAGGATCTTCCTGACGGATTGACGGACCTCCTCATTGGGGATGGAGATGTCATAGGACCAGTCGTCGGAGGGAACGGCGGTCAGATATCCGGTCATAACCATCAGGGTGATCAATTTACGGAAATCGGAACTGTGGAGATCACGGTATGTGAAATCATCGTCAACGGGCATATGGATGGACCCATCATTCAACAGGG
>JAEDJU010000237.1 GCA_016296195.1 Candidatus Methanomethylophilaceae archaeon
GAAGCACAGGACCGCCAGGGACAACTACCACCAACAGGCGGCTGTCCTGGCGGAGAAACGCAACGCACTCCAGGACAAGGCGAGGAAGCTCGTGGCCGAAGCGAACCTGATGAAGCAGAGGAGGGACGACTACAACCTCTCCGCCAAAGAGGCCAAGGAAAAGCGCGAGGAGTGGAATGATAAAGTGGCGATGATGCGCGAGCGCGGAGGTCTCGGGGACATCGGCGAGGCGAAGGCACAGTCGCAGAACTACCACCAGAAGGTTGTCAAGTACTCCAACAGCGGACAGGTCGCCCACGAGAAGATGCTCCAGCTCAGACAGGATGCGGACAAGCTCAGGGAGGAGGCCCAGGGATACCACGAGAAGTACCTGGACTGCAAGAAGGCCGCCGACCTGGAGCACGAGCGCTACATCCAGGCCATCAGGAAGATAGAGAAGGTCAGGGACAACCTGCCCGATTGATCGTCCTCACGGCATTATGAACACGTCGCGGCGTGTGATGCCCATGAACCTGTATGTGCGGATCCTCCCGGTCTTCGGATCGGGAAGATCCCTAAAACCCAATTCCCTGAAGTTGCATTTCTCCATACACCTGCCGGATGCCACGTTCTCCGTGTCGTGACGGGCCTGTATCCATTCGTAGTCGGTGTGGTCGAAGATGAAGTTGACCGCTGCCTTCAGGGCCTCGGTCATGTATCCCCTGTCCCAATACCTCTGTGACAGCACATAACCGATCTCGCAGTACCCCTTCTCGGGATGGTGCTGTACGACGGATATCCCTCCGATGGGTTCGTCCGATCCCCTCAACGTGATGCACCAGTCTATCGATCCCAACGGATACTCCGCTATCCATGTACGGATGATCGCCAAAGATTCCTCCGGTGAGCGATGGGTCTCCCATGATGTGAAATGCGTCACATCCGGATCGGACATCCAGTTCCTGTACGCGGGCAGGGCATCGGATTCCCGGAACATCCTCATCTCGAGACGTTCCGTGAGAAGGTGATGTGTCCTGATCAACATCCGCACCCCGGACGGGACTCCGGACAGTCGTCTGAGAAATGGGATCCGAGGCGTATCCGAGAGTCCATGGACCCCCGATACCCTCAGACCTTTATCTCCCTGTTGGGGATGTGATCGCGTATCGCCTGGTAGACCACGCTGTACGGGATGTCGCATTGGATCGAGATGTCCACGCAGGACATGCCCTTGCGGTAGTGGTCCACGATGGTCTTGTAGGTGTCATCGTCCAGTTCGAAGACCATACGGCGCGGTGGCTTGACCTCGACCTCCTTCTCGCGGTCCCATTCCTTGGAGGAACATGAGGGACAGCGTTTGGGTATCTTCCCGCCCTTGGTGTTCCATGTGCTCCCGCATCTCTTGCATACATAGGATTTGGGAGGGACGTTCCACTGATGTGATCCGCATTCGGGACAGCGTTTGGGGTTGCCTGTGTGTGAGTTCCAAGTGTATCCGCAACGCTTGCATGTGACTGTGAGATGCGGCATGTTCCACTTGACTGAGCGGCACCTGGGACACCTCTCGGGAGCTTTGTCCCTACGCGGAACCCAGGAATACGAACACCTGGAGCATTTCAGCATCTGGCTAGGGTCATTTTCCATGGTATACCCCCTGAGAGTACCCTTCGCATCCGTTGTATTTAATACTACTGAAAAGTCGAACAAATTTTATATATTAGTTTTAGCGGAAAAACTGTCTGGCCATGCATCCAACAAGGGATCTTTCCGAGACATACGTCCGAAGGAAATAGATTTAAATAGTTTAGACCGAGCCAGACATGTTCCGGATGTCACAACGGATACTTCTGACGGTAGCTGTTGATGGAATCCGAGGTCAGCTTCAGACCGTATACCCACAGGACGAGCATGATTATACCCGTCAGGAGGAACACGAAGGGGAGCAGGCACGTTCCGATCAGGAGGACGAGGCTCACCAGGAAGACCACCAGACCCGTGGTGTTCCCGTCGATGTAGTATGCACCCAATCCGGGAAGGATTATGGACATTATCATGGCGAGACCGGTCGAACGGGGATCCTCACGGACCGTTCCGCTTTTCCTCCCACCGTCGTCACCCGGTATGGACTCGGACAGGTTGTACGAACAGTACTT
>JAEDJU010000238.1 GCA_016296195.1 Candidatus Methanomethylophilaceae archaeon
AGACTGATCAGGTCCCTGGTGATCTCCCTGGGGGTGACCATGGTGGTCGAGATGACACTTCCCAGCACCGCCTTGAGGTAATCCTCGAGCATGTCGTCGGTGATCCCGGAGTCGTAGGCGTACCTCTGCTCGTGCAGGTCCCTTATGGTCTTCAGCAGGACGTAGATCTCCTCGTTGGTAAGGGGTCTGAGGTTGATCACAGGGCCAAGATAGTTGTCGTATCCGTTCTCGAACCTTCCGGAGACGAGTCTGGACCTCAGCGCCTCGTAGCTGTACAGTCCCCTGTTGGGGTCCTCGATGAACTCCGGGGTTCCGCAGACGTACATGGAGAGGTGCGATGATTTGCCCTGCATGATGTCGTTGAACATTGTCAGAAGGCGTTCGTAGTTGTTGGAGCGGGAGATCTTGTTCTGGAGTTTGTACAGGACCACAGCCTCATCCAGGAACACCACCAGTCCCTTGTATCCCAGTTTGGTGGACAGTTCGGCCCATAGTTTGACGAAATCGTACCAGCTTGAGTCGTCTACGAGGGTGTTGATGCCCAGGTTCTTCCTGACCTCGGTCTTCAGTTCGCACTCTCCCTTCAGCCATGTGAGTGCGAAGATGTCGTCGTTGCCGGCCCTGTAATCCTTGCAGTATCTGATGACCACCTTGATGAAGTCCTGATATCCCTGCATGCAGTTCATGGATGCGGTGGTGGACCTGATCCTCTTGGCCATGTCGTCATCGGTGACATCATCGGAGGATATCCCCTTCTCCTCGGAGATTGCGTCGGCCATGTCTTGGATCCACGCCTGGAGCATGGGTTCCATCGCTCCGCCCTCGGGTCTGGTGCGGATGGCGGTGTTCTTGACGAGCTCCCTGTAGGTGTTCAGTCCCTCCTTCTTGGTCCCGGTGAGCCTCCTGTTGATGGCGAGATCCGCATCCATCACCACGAATCCCCTGTCCATGGCATAGTTGCGGACCATCTGCGTCATGAAGCTCTTACCGTTTCCGAACCTTCCGGAGATGAACCTGAACGCTCCCCCTCCGGCGGCGGTGTCCTCCAGGTCGTTGACGAACGTCTCGGTCTCCTTCTTCCTCCCCACCGCTATGTACTCCAATCCACGTCTCGGGACGACTCCCGAGGAAAGTGCGTTCATCAGCGTGGTGAGCGTTCTCTTGGGGACTGTGGCCGTCATTGATGGATACTCCTGATGTCGTCCGTATAATCATCCATTATAATGTCGTTTTCCAGGATTGTGTCGCGATGATGTCCATGGTCTGTTATCGATGGTTTTCCTGGTATGAGGGCATACCTCCCATTGATGTGGCATCCGTTCGTTGTTTCTGTTTTTGTTCATCGATCCCATCTTCCTGGGAGATCGATATGATGGATGATGATGCCACATCATTGTCGGGCGGTGTTCCCCGGAACCAATCGCGAACCAGTTCCGAACTAGTTCGGAACCAATCCATAACTGTATTCATATGGGCTTCAATCGGTCCTTGAAGGATTCCATACTGTGTTCCTCGCGGATGTTTCCAACCGCTCATTGCTCCGGAAGCATCCCGTCGACAGAACCGTTCTTTATCGATACCACCCACCTGCTCTGTCTGTTGGTGCCTTCATTCATCAGCAGACCCTTTTCTTTCAATCCCGCCACCATCTTCTTCACGGATGAAAGGGAGATGCCCATCCTCTCGGACAGATCGTTCAGTTTCATCTCAGGATTCTCGAACAGGATCGATAGTGCGAGTTTCTCCTTCTCATCGATGTTCAGGCTGTTTATCAGGTTCTCCTTCTTGGATGAGATGTACTCCGGTTCGAATGCGAATGGTATCGTCACCGTCACTCCCGATTCCGTTATTTCGAAGGCCTCCCTTCCATATTTCTTGACGATAATCGGGACCCCATGACCGCTCTGTTCCATGAAACCCAGTTCCGAGAATATGTGGAACAATCCGCTGTTCACCGGACGGCTGTCCCCTTGGTAGAAACTGTCTGTGGACAGTGGGAATGGGATCCTTCCGTATGATACGATCTCGATCCTGTCATCGAACATGAGGACTGAAGGAGGTATCATCCCCCTCCAGGCATTGTGCACACATGCATTGAACCAGGCCTCCCTG
>JAEDJU010000239.1 GCA_016296195.1 Candidatus Methanomethylophilaceae archaeon
CGTATCGCCGACTCCGGGACCATCTCTGATGGCGGGCTCGTGCTCGATCACCTCCTCGATGCGGGAGGCGGACACCATGGCCCTGGGGAGTCCGCGGAAAATACCGGTCAGCATCATAACAGACATGACGACCTGTGTGGCGTAGGTGGTGAACACAATCATGTCGGAGAAGAGAGTCATCTGCTCCGCCTGTGAGGATGTGGAGATTATTATCCCGGCTCCGATCCAGTAGATGGCCAGGGTGAGGAAGTTCATCAGAGACGATGATATGGGATGCAGAGGCGCCATTATGCGGACCGCCGTCAGGTTGTTCTTCAGGAGGTCCTCGTTGGCCCTGTCGAACTTCTCCTGCTGGTAACCCTCGGCGTTGTAGGCGCGGATGACCCTCAGTCCCTCCAGGTTCTCCCTGGTTGAGCGGTTGACGCCGTCCATCAGCCACTGTATGCGCTTCATGAACGGGAAGTTGAGCTTCACCAGCAGGATGATTACAACAACCAGGATGATCAGGGCGATGGCTGTGACCGCTGTCCATTCGAAGGCACCTGCGTTTATCTTGCTGAGTGCCCAGACGGCCATGATGGGGGCCTTGACGCTGATCTGCAATCCCCTTGCGGTGAACTCCTGTATGTGGTATACGTCGTTGGTGGACCTGGTGATGAGGCTGGCGGCGGAGAACGAGTTGATGTCCTGCTTCGAGAAGGACTGCACCCTCTCGAACTCCAGCTTCCTCAGGTTCCTGCTTAGGCAGGCGGCGGTTCTGGCGCTCATAGCACCAGCACACAACGATGCCGCGAGACTGAGAAGGGAGCAGACCACCATGGCAAGACCGTCCCTGGCCACTATGTCCGAACCCATGCCCATCTGGATGTGGTCCGTGATCTCGCTCATGTATTCGGGGATGCGAAGGTCGAAGTACACCTGGCAGACGATGAATGCGACACAGGCGATGACCCATATCCAATCCCTCCTCCCCAGGTACTTCAATATCATGACTATCCCGCAACATGTTGTCTACGCCCCAGGGGTATAAAACCCACCCCGTGGATGGATGGGTGGTCTGGAGCTTTCCTCCCGGTCCGGTCGAATGCTCCGCGGTCCTTTGGGATGCCCATTTATATCAATTGTATAATCACAGCACCATTATGACAGAGGTCAGAGACTCAAGCAACATCTCCGTGGCCGATGGAACCGCCACCATCCGCGGATGGGTACAGGATGTCAGGAACATGGGTGGAATATCCTTCCTGACACTCCGTGACAGGCACGGAACCATCCAGGTCACCATGCCCAAGAAGAAGATCGATCCCGAACTCTTCGGACTCCTCACCAAGCTCTCCAGGGAGACGGTGGTATCCATCACAGGAGAGGTCAAGGAGAGCAACCAGACCGCCCTCGGACTGGAGCTCATCCCCTCCTCCGCATTCGTCTACGACGAGGCGGCTGTTCCCCTCCCCATGGGAGTCATCGACAAGGTCAATGTCGAGATGGACACCCGTCTCAACAACAGGTTCATGGACCTCAGGAAACCCGAGATCAAGGCGATCTTCGAGCTCAAGGCCATGATGGTCGCACTCATCGAGGAGGCCGTCAGGGAGAACGGGTTCACACAGGTCTACACCCCCAAGATCTCCGCGGCAGGTGCCGAGGGAGGAGCCGAGCTCTTCCAGGTCCAGTACTTCGACAGGCCCGCATACCTCGCCCAGTCCCCCCAGCTCTACAAGCAGATCCTCATGAGCACCGGACTCGACCGTGTGTTCGAGATCGGACCCGCATTCCGTGCGGAGCACTCCAACACCAACCGTCACGTGACCGAGTTCATCTCCTTCGACGGGGAGATGTCCTGGATCGAGAAGGAGGAGGACGTCATGGCAATGATCGAGGAGATCGTCGATCACGTCCTCAGGGGACTGAAGGAGAAGGGTGCCAAGCAGCTGGAGATCCTCGGAAAGGAGATCAACGTCCCCGCAAGGCCCTACCCCATCCTCACGTACTCCGAGTGCCTTAAGATCGTGAATGACGCCGGACTCCCCCTCAAGGAGGGAGACGACCTCGGAACCGAGGGAGAGAAGATCGTCGGAGACCACATGGCCGAGAAGGGATGCGACC
>JAEDJU010000240.1 GCA_016296195.1 Candidatus Methanomethylophilaceae archaeon
GATCGCCGAGGTAATTGAGGACGTACAGGTAGTGGGGGATCAACGGGATCTTCGAATCGGAATCGTGCAACCACTCGTCGAAGGCCTCTATGCTTCCCCTGATGAACTCATCGGGATCGGGAACGGTACCGTTGCATTTGGCGCATCCCGCCGGGATCACAGGCGAGAATGACACATTGGTACCCTTGTCGCGGAAGTACCTGTACAGCTCCGCCTGCTTGGAAGCCGTCTCAGAGGAGATCGTGGAACTCACGGAGTACTTGTTGTCCTTGGATGACAGTGTGCCCAGGACCTTCTCCACATCGCCCTCCCTGAGGACATTATTATATGGGCCTTCATAGGACACACCCACGTTGATGGCCTTCTCCCTGCAGTAGGCCATGAACCTCTTGTTCAGGAGCATCCCGTTGGTCTGTATGGTGTTCCCGAACCTGAAGGACCTCTTGCCGAAGTGCTCCTCCTCCAGCCTCATCGCCTCCTTATAAAAGGACATCGGGAGGGTCATGGGCTCTCCCCCGTGCCAGATGAACCAGGCGGACTCGTACTCCTCTGAGACCTTCCTGATCAGATTGTCGAGGGTTTCCGGGGACATCTCCCCGCGTACCCTCTCCTCAGGGGTGTGGTAGCAGTGCTTGCAATCTGTGTTGCAGAAAAGGGTGGGTTTGACTACCACCGAGATGTAGGGTTTCATGAACGGATCCCGTCGCAGACGATGCACTGCGACGGGGATATGGCCATCAGAAGGGCCAGTAGGTCCAGACGCCGTTGAATCCGTTCGTGACGTAACAGCAGCATGCGCAGCAGACGACGATGCATCCTGCGAGACATGCGTACCATCCGGGTGTTGTGCAGCATCCCTTGTCGTTGCAGCATCCGTAGTCGCACTTGGTGGAACCGGAGTGGTCGCCCTTGTCGTAACGCTCGGCGTGGTCGGACTCGGGAAGTCCCTCCATTGCGAAAGCGATGAACGCGGAGGGGGACTGGCTCTCATAAAGTGCTGTCAGATTGTCTACAGATTCAGCATCGTATGACATGGATACTCACCTATATCGAATGTACTTCGATGGTGGCCGTACTAATTGGGCATATTTAAAACTGTTCCACCCCGTTTTCCCTGCCAGAACTATGCCAGATTCCCATCTCCGAAGCTTCATCGGGAAACCGGTTGGATGGGATATCACCCGTCTCCCGGTCACCGTTTTTATACGTGGATGGGATGGCTCGTGACGATGTTCGGATACACCGTCCCCTCATACGGAAGGCTCTCCCCCGCGGACTTCAGACTGTACAGGAAGTACTACTGCGAAGGATGCCACCAGCTGAAGGGATGGTACGGTCTGAGGGGTGCCGCCACGGTGAACTTCGACATGACGTTCAACACCATCCTCCTGAACGGGATCGTGGGGGATGTCCTGGAGTTCGAGGGCACATCCAAGACGATCTGCGTCCTGGAGGATCCACATGCCGACTCTGAACTCATGAGGAAGATGGCCGCCTACACCCTCATCCTCACAAAATGGGAGCTGGAGGACGACGAGACCGACAAACCCTCCCTGAAGACCAAGGTCATCTCCAAGACATTGGCGAAGGCCATCGACAAAGCTGTTTTAGAATTCCCCGAGTACGATCAGATGGTGGGTGAGGGGTTCTCTAAGCTGAGGGACCTGGAACTCGCCGGGTGCAAGGATGCGAGGCTCATGGGCAGGACCTTCGGGAAGGGTCTGATCGGTGCCCTGGCGGACATCGCCGGGGAGCATGCATCGGAGGACCTGGATGAGCTCTTCACGGAACTGAGCACCGCCGTCTACATCATGGACGCCGTCGACGACCTGGAGGATGACTTCATGGACGGAACCTACAATCCGTTCCTTCCGGAGAAAGGATTCGTGAACTCCAAAGACTTCATCTCCAAGAACCTCTACTCCATCACGAAGACGATCAACGAGACCGTGGGTGCGCTCCAGGGCCGCTACTCCAGGATCAGACCGGAACTCGTGACCAACGTCTCCCTCTGCGACAATATCGTCTACCACGGCATACCTGAATCGGCGATGAAGGTGCTCACCGGAGAAGCCAAGGCCAAGGCGAGCATCAAGAACG
>JAEDJU010000241.1 GCA_016296195.1 Candidatus Methanomethylophilaceae archaeon
GCCCATTTCTTCGATAGCATATGTTCGGCACAAGACCATGACACCGGAATCATATCGGAATCAGGAAAAGGTCATGCGATAGCCAACGGGTGCGGGACCGGTCCACCGATCGGGATCGTTACCAAAAGTCAATAAAAGGGACCGCACATCCCACCAACGTTAACATGATCGGGAATGAGAAAGGAGCCATGGCCATGGTTGCCGCAGGTGCCATAGTCTTCGGCTTTCTCGGCGTGCCCATACGAGCCTTGAACGAATTCGGAATGAGCGCCATGGAGATAGCCTTGGTGAGATTGGGCCTCACCACATTGGGGATCATAGCTGTCGCCATCGCAACCGACCGTTCCGCCTTCAGGATTGGTTCGATGAAGGACCTGCTCCTGTTCATCCTTATCGGATTCTTCAAGTTCATGTCAGATGTGACGTATCTGAACGCCCAGATCTCCATCGAACTGTCCCTTGCCACGCTCCTTCAGATGACGGCACCCTACTACGTCCTGGCGTTCTCGTTCTTCCTGTTCAAGGAAAAGGTGACGGCCAAGAGGCTGTTCGCGGTGCTGATAGCGTTCGTGGGCTGTGTGCTGGTCACTGGTGTTCTCACGACAGGCACCAGCGACATGAACATCTTCGGAATCGTCTGCGCCCTGCTCTCCGGACTGTTCTACAGCGTGTATCTGGTCGGATGCAAGATCAGCAGCAACCACGGTCATCATCCCACCACCACGATGATCTACGTGTTCCTGATCGCTTCCCTGCTCACGATACCTTTTGCGAACGTGCCCCATGTGGCTGGGATGTTCCTCCAGCTCGATTCGCTGATGTACATCCTGCTGCTGGTGTTCGTTATGACCCTCATCCCGTACTACATGGAGATGTGGGGTGTGGAGAAACTGTCCCCCAACATCGTTACCATGATCGCGATGCTGGAACTGGTGACCTCATGCTTCGTGGGATTCGTGTTCTTCGATGAGGTCCTGTCACCGCTGAATATCCTCGGCATGTGCCTGATAGTGGCATCCATCATCGTCATGGATCTGCGGTTCAAGAGGAAGTACAGAGCATACAAGGAGAGGAACACCGAGGCCGCCTGATAGGTGCATCGAACTCGGATCCGACGAGGACCCTGTGATCGCCCCGTAGTTACATTACTCAGCCATTTCACATCCGAAGACAGTGAAACAAACCGTTTCCACCATTCCATTTTTATATACAAACATAAAGAACCATTCATGTCAGATGGAATCATTGAGATCGAGATCAAAGCACCGGAGTTCGACAGACAGTTGAAGAGACTCGGAAACAGTATGAACGGGACGCAACTGACCCTTGATGAGGACATCAGGCTGTTCGAGGGGGCCGAGGAGATCCTCCTGAAACTCCCTCTGTGCAAGGACGGCGACATGAGGGCGTTCAGGTTCCCCCTGCCGAGAGGAACGTTCGAGGAGTTCATCATGGACGAATACGACGGCGAGGATGTGGATGACGAGGAACTGAAGGAGGCGAGATACTTCTTCGACTACGAGTACCCCGACGAACACAAGTGGTACATCCTGGCGTACACCCCGAACAGAGGCGGCGGAAGATACCTGTGCGTGAACGGCAAGTGCGTGTTCATCGACCCTTCCAGAAGTGACGGCAAGCAGTACTGGGAACATGATGTCCTCCTGTCCCATCTAAACGTGATCTGCGGGAAGATGGTGGTCCCCATCCTGGACGGGACGTATGTGGACATCGTGAATGAGACCATCCCGTACAGGTACAGGAGAGGGGTGGTCCGCAGGAAGGACCTGTGGGAGACCGGTTACTTCCCCAGGGAGAATGACCTGGACGGTCTGACCGATGGGGAGATCGAACGCTTCGCGGAGCTCATCGACAACGGATGCTCAGAGAGACCCGTCGATAGGATTCCGGAGATGACCGTGAACCGCTACCTGGAGCTGTGCTCAGTGTGCTTCACTGCCCGTGGTTGCAATCTCGACGGCATGGACCTGAAGGAACGTTACATGAGGTACGCCGACGGGAGGGACAGCGGGATGCTGGACCTGGACCCCGACGATCCCTCCGCCTTCGCGGAGTTCCTGAAG
>JAEDJU010000242.1 GCA_016296195.1 Candidatus Methanomethylophilaceae archaeon
GATCCGGGTTTGCGGGGGTCCACGTTCTGAGAGAACACGGGGAGTCCCGCATCCGCGGCGACACGGCCCAGCTCCACCATAGGTGGACAGACCGCGATGGACACGCCGGATTCGTCGGCCACCTTGGCGCAGGCCTTGGCGAGGCGGAGGGCCGAAGCCCCCTCGACCTCTGTGTAGACCTTGCAGTTGATTATGACGGCGGGCGTCCTCAGACCTGCCAAGTCCATCACCGTGTTCACTCGACGTCCTTGTCGAGGTTGCACTTCTCGGCCTTCTCGTCATTCAGGTCGATGAACCTGGATGTGAGCTCCCTGAGGACCTCGGGCCTGGAGGTGTACTCCATCTCCTCGGGTCCCAGGATCGAGGGCATGAAGGGTCCCTGGCTCCTCATGAACCTGCTTGCCTTGATGGCGTTCATGCGGGCGAGGTCCCAGGTGTTGCCCTTGAAGAAGTCCACGGGGATGTGGTCTCCGCCCTTGGTGTTGATGGGCTCGAGTCCCTGGAGCTTTCCGTCGTTGAGCTGGAATCCGAGACAGCAGATTCTTGGAGGTCCGTCGAAGTAGACGGGATCGGACTCCTCGGGGGAGCAGGGGTAGAATGCACCGTAGTGGCTTCCCCTCATCCATCCTGCGACCATCATGGTGTTGTTCATGAAGGGCTGGAGGTACTCTCCGACGGAGGGGAGTCCGCTCTGTGCACGGCAGATGCAGACGGGGTCGTCCTTTCCGATGTACTTTCCTGCGGTCAGGTTGAGCTTGTCGGTGGAGACGACGGCAGCGGGACCGATTCCGGCCCTGGAGTTGATCCTCTTGATGGCGTATCTGGAGGTGTCTCCCAGGAGGGACAGGATGCTCCAGGTCTCCTCGGGTGCGGACATGACGACCTTCTTGTTGTCCATGACATCCTGGATCTCGATGTCGAATCCCTTCTTGGCCCTGGCGTCGACGACGAGTCCGGTGGTGGTGAAGGGGTCCAGGAAGATGCGGGACAGGGGCATGGAGTACGCGGAGGGCTCCGTCTTGTCGGCGATGAAGAACATCAGGGGCTCGGATCCCCTCTCCTCGAAGGACATCTCCGCGGAACCGGGTCCGGCTCCCTTGACGTTTCCGGAGAAGGCGTCGGTGAGGATGTCCTGTCCTGCGGCGTACAGCTTCATGGACTTGGCGAGCTTGGCGGCCTTCTGGAAGCACTCCCATGCGGCTCCGTGGACGTCCTTGTTGTTCTCTCCCTTGTAGTGGGTCATGAAGAGGTTGATGTCGTCTCCGACACGGGTGACATAGAAATCCTCGATGACTCCCTGTTTCTGGGCGTCGGTGAGGATGTCCTTTGCGGCCTCCATCATGGAGGGGTGGGGCCTGGAATGACCGACGACGGATCCGACATCGGCTTTGATAACTGAAACCGTTACTTTTTCTGCAGACATGTGTACACCATATCCTTTGTTGGGTTCCAGTTAAGTTCCGCTATTAGATAAATCTACTTCATATCTGGCAGACGGGAACCGATGACATCGCCGATTCATGGCGTCCGTACACAGAACGGTGGCATCCAGTTGGACCGATCTGTCCGGTCGGTGTACGTTGGTTATCCTGACAGTCATGTTTTCATCACCGTTCCGTACTGCCGTCGGATGTGAGTCCAAATATACCTCCCTGCACAATGGGGGTGTCATGACCGACAATGGAAAGATGACCCTTGTCCTCCTGCGCCACGGCGAGAGCCAGTGGAACAAGGAGAACCTCTTCACGGGCTGGACCGATGTGGACCTCTCCGACACAGGAAGGTCCGAGGCCAGGTCCGCCGGGAAGGTTCTTAGGGATGAGGGGTTCGATTTCGACATCTGCTACACGTCGTATCTGAAACGCGCCATCCACACCCTCAACATCGCGTTGGAGGAGCTGGACAGGGAGTGGCTCCCCGTCGTCAAGACATGGAAGCTCAACGAGCGTCATTACGGTGCCCTCCAGGGTCTGAACAAGTCCGAGACCGCCGCGAAGTACGGTGAGGACCAGGTCAAGGTCTGGAGGAGGTCCTATGACACACCTCCGCCGGAGCTCTCTTCCGATGA
>JAEDJU010000039.1 GCA_016296195.1 Candidatus Methanomethylophilaceae archaeon
TCGCACTCGGAGCAGCCGTCTTCGACCAGGTCTACCTCGGAGGATACATGTCCGGTGGAGTCGGATTCACCCAGTACGCTACCGCAGCATACACCGACAACATCCTTGAGGACTACGTCTACTACGCCATCGACCAGATCAAATCCAGGTACGGCGGCTTCTGCAAGCTCGACCCCAAGAACATGGAAGAGATCATGAAACTCGGTGACGACATCAACTCCTACGCTCTCGAGATGTACGAGAGATACCCCGCCGTCATGGAGACCCACTTCGGAGGATCCCAGAGGGCTACCGTCGCAGCAGCTTCCACCGGAATCGCTGGTGCAATGGCAACCGGAGTTGCTGACGTTGGACTGAACTGCTGGTACCTCTCCATGCTCCAGCACAAAGAGAGGACTGGAAGGCTCGGATTCTACGGATTCGATCTCCAGGACCAGTGTGGATCCGCTAACTCCTTCGCATACAGGTCCGATGAGGGTCTGCCCATGGAGGTCCGTGGACCCAACTACCCCAACTACGCAATGAACGTCGGTCACCTCTCCGGATACACCGGTATCCCCAAGGCAGCCCACGTCGCCCGCGGAGACGCATTCACCGCCAACCCCTTCGTCAGGATCGCATTCGCTGACCCCTCACTGGTCTTCGACTTCGCGAACGTGACCAAGGAGATCGGACGTGGAGCTCTCAGGGAGTTCGTGCCCGCCGGAGAGCGCAGCGCAGTCATCAAAGGATGATTACCTTGCAGGCCGGAGATCTGCTGAAATATGTGCCGACGGCGACGGTCGGTAAGGTGCAGGATGTCAAGGAGGAGAACGGTAAGACCTGGGTCAAACTGGATTTCACCGGACTCTACTACGACGCCAGCTACCTCATCCCCGCTGACCAGTCAGAGTACATTGAGGTCTCCTACAAGGAACGCAAGACCGTCTACGAGGGCAGCATGAAGTCGATCGACGACGTCAAGAAGGAGTCCGAGGAGGTAGACATCTCGGAGTTCATGCCCTCCGGAGGCGGATAAGCGCCCTCTCAAACCCTTTACCCAAACCTCTTACCTTCTCATTTGTGTTTTTGGATCCCCAGGTTGTGGGGAAACTTTGAAGAACGATGCGATGATGTCCGGTCGACCTATGGGTGCGTCCGAGTTTGGCCGCCTGGACGTGTCCTGCGGTCACTTTTCAGAAAAAGGGTGCCGGCGTATGCCGGCGGTTGGTGTTTCAGATCTCGTATCCCGACATGCGGGCGTACTCGACGATGAGCTTGGCGGCGTTCTCCACGCCGATGGTTCCGGTGTCGATGGTGAGGTCGTAGTTGTCCACGGTACCCCAGACGATACCTGTGTACCTCTGGTAGTACAGGGCCCTCTCGCTGTCCTTGTCCTTCACCCTGGCGAAGGCCTCCTTCTCGGAGATCCCGTTCCTCTCGCTGGAGCGCTTCACACGTGCCTCTATGGGTGCCTTGATGAACACCTTGATCACATCGCCCCTCTCACGGAGGACGTAGTCTGCACATCTTCCGACGAACACGCACGGGCCCTTCGAGGCCAAGGTCTCGATGGCCTTGGACTGGGCCACGAACACCGGGTTGGGTGCAGGGATTCCGTAGAAGAACATGTTGGTGCGTGATGTGCGTTCCTCCTTCTGCTCTATCTCCTGCAGGCTTATTCCGGATTCCTCCGCGGCCTCGGCAAGGATCTCCTGGTCGTAGCATTTCACTTTCAGCAGGTCCGCCAGGATCTTCCCGACCTCCCTACCTCCGCTTCCGTTCTGTCTAGCTATGGTGATTATCAGGTCACTCATTCGAAGCACCTCCGTTGTTCATGGAGATTCTGCGGAGGTGCATCCTCTTCATGACCATCCTTGCGAAGGGCTGTGCTACCAACATCTCGACCCAGAATGCGACACAGAAGTTCGTTGGCCACAGGTAGGGCCACTCCATGAACACCTCCACGATCTCGAACTGTCCGGACATGATGGTTCCCACGAGGGGTCCTATCAGGGTCATGGACATGGACATCATGGTGACGCAGAAGATGATGTTGAACACGATCCTGGTGTTGAATCCGTCGGTGGGCTCTGTGAAGCGCCTGACACCGTAGTTCGCTATCCTTCCGACGATGAACGTCATCAGAAGCATGACGATCACCCAGATTATGGGTATGCATTTCAGGGAGGTCAGCATGACCTCTGCATCGAACTTACCGAAGGACCTCGCGATGTTGAACGTGGCCATTATGATACACGTTATGATAGCGATGATCCCTCCGTAGAGCAGACCCTCCCTGTTACTCCAAGGTAATCTCAATTCCTCCATCAGTGAATCTCCTTTCCAGGGAATACACTGTTTCCAGAGGCTCGTAAAAAAAGAGCGACCTTGCGATTATACGTGGCTATCCCGGTTGATACAACACCTATTCGGCGTATGAGGTCGGGAATGTGAGGTTATACAAAAAGGTGTGGTCAGGCGGGAATTCGCCCGCTCTGACCTTCGGAAAGGTGTTATCTCACTTGATCCTGTTGAATGCGACAAGGACCGAGGCGATCTTCGGATTGTCCGTGATGCCGTAGTGCTTCTTGATCAGCAGGTCGCATGTGGGTGCGGGGCTGCATGACACGACATCCTTGCACCCGTTGCTCTCGTTGAGCTCGGGGAAGGAGACCGGGGGCATGACGAACTGCTCTCCGCCCTTCGCCTTGATCTGCGGGAACAGAACGAAACCGTCGGATAGCCAGACCACATCGTCTCTGTTCTCGTACTTCTTCGCCGTGAAGGGGAACACCTCTTCACCGAGGACCTCCCCATCGCTCGACAGGAGGATCACGGTGGGTTCCGGCGGAGGCCTGAACCTGGGGTCCTTGACGATGCATATGACGCTCTCACGTTTGAGCGCCTCGTTGAAACCCCTGTTGTCCACCTCGATGTTGCCCATCGCACGGACTGTGGATTCCTCCTTGCGGAGTTCCTCCAGAATGTCTTTGTCGAGGTAGAACGCGTAGATAACCCCTCTCAGGCCGCGGATTATCTCGAGCTGAGAGTCCAGATTTGCGTCCATATCGGCTGCCATGAGTCGTCGTAAAGGGGTGCAGGTAAAAGGTTTTTGTCATCCAACTAAAGGATAAGACTAAATACAGATGGATGACCCAGACATTCATCCAACGATCAGATGTCGATCTCGACACCGTCTTCGACGAACTCGATGGTGACGCCGCGCTTGAGTCCCAGGTCTCCCGCGACCTCGAGTGCCTTCACCATTGCGCTGGGCACGGGGCATGCGGTGTGGGGAATCGCGTCGTTCGCAAGCTTGTAGATGGTGGACTTGCTGAACTCCGCCTCGACCTCGGCGTAGGGGCTCATGGGCTCAAGTCTCCAGGACATCTTCAGGACGTTGGGGCAGTCGCT
This sequence comes from Candidatus Methanomethylophilaceae archaeon, assembly GCA_016296195.1. GTDB lineage: Archaea > Thermoplasmatota > Thermoplasmata > Methanomassiliicoccales > Methanomethylophilaceae > Methanoprimaticola. The sequence continues at coordinate 3,397 of JAEDJU010000039.1, forward strand.
CTTTATGTCGAGCTCGATAAGTCCCATTCCGTTGTCCTTCGCTGTGATCAGGGTCCTCATTTTGCAGACCCCTGCGTCGACACATACTCTGCAGTCAGTCATTTTCATCGCTCCTTAATCTGATGAGGTTGTTCACCCCAGCCATGGAACGGATGTCGACCACACCTATAACTGCGATGGTGCGGTTGTCGAGTTCTATAGGGGTGACAATGACCCTGATCCCCTTGTAGGGACCCGAGGTGGCGATCTTCCTTATCGTCGTTCCGGCGCTCAGGACCTCCTCCAGGACGGGTCCGGTGTAGGCGTTGTCGATGACCGCCCCGTTCTCTATCCTGATACCCAGGTTGTCCCTGCTCTTGGCACATACAGGCAGACCTCCGACCAGGTCGTGTATCGCGAATGCCAGTGCCACGATCTCATTGGCGGAGCTGCGGGGTGAGATGATGTCCTTCAACTCATGGTCGAACTGGAGTCCGCCCATGATGGTGAGTCCGGCTATGACCGCACCCATCTCAGCCGACTCCTGCGTGGATCCCGTTCCGATGATGACGACATCGTCGTTCTTCAGGTTGAAGACCGATCTGATCTTGGACTCGACATCGGAATCCACCGGATAATCCGAACCGGGGAAGATGAGCTTCCCGTTGGAGTACACGAGTGTCGTCGCCCCGGTGGCACCGGACCTGATCGCCGCATCCCTCTCCTCGCACCCGTATCTGATGTTGCGGGCCATCTTGGAGACACGGATCGCGCAGTCCTTGTCACCTATGGTCAGGTCGCTGATGGCGACGTTGGCCACGTCCATGTGGATGCTCTTCTTGAATTCCACGCCTTTGGCGGTCAGGACTATACCGCTCTTCCCGATCGTGACCAATCCCTGGTCCTGGATGATGGACAGGATCGTCCTAGTGCTACCCTCACCTATCCCGAGCATCGACGAGAGTTTCTTCCTCCCCACGGGGATCTTCTCGTCGAGGGACTCGAATGTCTTCCACATGTGGTAGTCGTTGAACTTGGGTATGGGTCCACCGAGTTTGGATGAGCGCGCGAGCATATGGATGAATCATTCATCCAATTTATATACGTTATCAAAGGGACACCCATCCGTACGTAGAATACGTGCATCCTCCTGGCATGGGTCCGGAACGGTGTGCGGTCTTCGTTATCCCTTTTATTTATAATAAAAATTAACAGCCGTAAGAACGGCGTTAAAACTCCGATAGTTTATATTGGAGAATCATGTCGGATGGGCATGGCTAATGAGTCGGTAGATCTTCTTGTAATCGAGAACGTCTCGAAGTCGTTCGGAGACCGTTGTGTGTTGAAGAACGTCAGTGCCAAGCTGTCCACCGGAAAGATCCTGGGTCTCATCGGAAAGAGCGCCGCCGGAAAGAGTGTCCTCATACACATGCTCAGGGGTAGCGAGGAGTACGCCCCCGACTCCGGGCGCGTCATCTACAACGTCAACCGCTGTAAGAAATGCGGTGACCTGGACCTTCCCTTTAAAGGCGTCCCCTGCTGCAAGTGCGGCGGGGAGACCGAGACACTCGCAGTAGACTTCTGGTCCCTGAAGGAGGACGATCCCCTCAGGCAGGCCGTCAAGGCACATGTCGCTATCATGCTCCAGAGGACCTTCGCCCTGTTCGGTGACAAGACCGTCATCGAGAATGTGATGGAGGCCATCCCCGAGGATGTCAAGGGAGACAAGCGCATCAACAAAGCGATCGAGATGCTCGGCAAGATAGAGCTCACAGAGTATAACGAGGCAGTCGCAAGGGACCTGTCCGGAGGAGAGAAGCAGCGTGTCGTCATGGCAAGGCAGCTCGCCAAGGAGCCCCTCTTCTTCCTGGCTGACGAGCCCACCGGAACACTCGACCCCACCACGGCCGAGACCGTCCACCAGGGACTCATCGATTACGTTCGCGACCACAACATCTGCATGATCTTCGCATCCCACTGGCCCGAGGCCATCACGAGGATGGCGGACGAGGCCATCCTGCTCGATGCGGGAGAGGTCCTCATGCAGGGAGAGCCCCAGCCCATCGCCGACCACTTCATGGAGGAGTACCACTTCGAGAAGGCAGAGGTCGGAGAGCTCGGTGACCCCCTCATCGTCCTCGAGGATGCCAAGAAGCACTACTTCTCCGTCGTCAGGGGAGTCGTCAAGGCGGTCGACGGTGTATCGTTCGACATCAAGGAGAAGGAGGTCTTCGCACTCATCGGATACTCCGGAGCCGGAAAGACCACCACATCCCGTATGATCGCAGGAATGACCCCCGCGACCTCCGGATCCGTCAAGATCAGGATCGGAGACGACTGGATCGACATGTCCGAGAACGGATTCGCCGGAAAGGGAAGGGCGACACCCTACATCGGGTTCCTCCACCAGGAGTACACCCTGTACCCCTTCGACACCGTTCTCCAGAACCTCAGCACATGCATCGGAATGAAGATGCCCGCCGAGCTCGCCAAGGTCAAGGCGATCCAGGTCCTGCTGAGTGTCGGATTCCCCAAGCAGGACATCGAGAAGATCCTGTACTCGTACCCGGACTCCCTGTCCGTGGGAGAGTGTCAGAGGATCGCGTTCGCGCAGGTCCTCATCAAGGAACCCCGTATCATCATCCTCGACGAGCCCACCGGTACGATGGACCCCATCACCAAGACCATCGTCGCCAAGTCCGTGGTCAAGGCCAGGGAGACTCTCGGGGAGACTTTCGTCGTGGTCAGCCACGACATGGATTTCGTCATGAACTGCTGCGACCGCGCCGCGTTCATGAAGGGCGGCAAGGTCGTTTCCATCGGCTCACCCGAGGACGTCCTTGAGGAGTTCGGTATGGAGCCCGTACCGGAAGGTGAAGAGAATTGAAGCAGAAGATGGGAAGGCATCTCAGCTTCGTGGAGTGTAGGGAATCGATGGGTCTCGGAGTCGGAGGTGGACTCGCCCAGAGGGCGACCATCTCCGAGTCCGGAAGGGATGTCGTCGCCGTGGCCATGGGGCCCGGAAGGAGGCACATCACCAAGCCCGTGTGCGAGATCACCTACGCACTCCGCGAGGAGGGGATCGACACAAGCGTCCTGGTCGTCAACGCGGGTTCTGGAGTTCCCGCCGACGCACCGGACATGACCACCGGTTCCTACTTCGGACTCGATCCGATCGAGGTGGAGAGGATCCAGCAGTACAAGGTTGCGCTCATCCACCTGGGGAACGTGCGTATGCACATCGTCTACAAGGCTAGACTCATCCTCAGGAACGTGAACATCCCCGCGATCATCGTCGCCCAGTGCCCCGTGGATTACGAGGACTTCGCGGCGGTCGGTATCAAGACCTCCGTGGTAATGCCGCCGGAGGACAAGATCCAGACCAAGGGGGAGATCGTCCACATCGTCACCGGTGTCGTCAGGGGAGTCACCTGCAGCCAGGACAAACTGGACGAGATCGTCTCCAAGGTCCAGTCCATGCTCCCGGAGGAGAGGGAATGAAGATCATCGTCAACGGAAAGGAGAAGACCGTCAGGGCGGGTTCCACCCTCAAGACGGCCATTGCCGGCGAGCCCTACGTGAAGGGCACACCCATATCCGTCCACCTCTCCGAGGAGAAGGTGGTCAAGGAGACCAACGATTTCGAGATCAAGACCGACCGCGGAACCATGGTCATGCACCTCAACGGGTCCCCCGAGGCGGACCTCTGGAGGAACCAGGTCATGGCGAACATGTCCAACGGCGTCAACGCCAGGTGGGTCACCCACAACATCGCCGCCTTCGGATCGTTCCCCACCGACCTCCCCGTGGACAGGGGCTCGTACCTCTACAAGATGTACGACTGCTTCTTCTCCCTGGGAGGATTCGACAACCACACGACCTACATCATGATCGCCAGGGACAACCACACCGGTTCGTACGGTGCCGGAAAGGCCCTCATCGGAAGGATCACCGTGGGAAGGCACATCCTCAACCTGCTCAGGGAGGGTGACCACATCACGTCCGTCCGCCCCATGATGTCCGAGACCAGCACGGAGAACGTCGTCGTCACCCGCGACCTCACCATGAAGATGGAGGAGGGATACATGGTCGACACCAACGTCTCCATAGACCTGGACGAGGCATCACCCGAGTCCGCCGAGCACGTCCTGGTACTGTCGTCCACAGGTACGATGAAGGCCACCGAGGTCACCGGAAGCTTCGTCTCATGCTCCGAGGACCTGGATGTCACCATCCCTGTTGAGGACACCAAGACCAGGGATGCCGGAGCCGTCGCCGTCAGGAACGAGGGTCTCGGAACCGGACGTCTGTACATCTACAAGGACCGCAGGCAGCTCACCCCCGCCATCAACATCGCGGGACAGATCGCAACCGGAAGGGCCATCCTGAACAACATCCAGGCAGGTGAGGACTTCACCGTCACCACCAACCCCGCACGTCTCCTGTCCGTCGGAATGACGCAGAAGGCCGGAAGCGAGTTCCTGGAGTCCAGGGGTGTCAAGCAGGTCAGGACCGGGGACACCAGCGATGACGCGATCATCGTGGAGCAGTCGCCCGAGCACACCATGACCGCACTGAAGGCCGGAGAGGTCGAGACGTTCGGAGTCCCCAAGGACCGCGTCTTCAGGATCAAGCTGTCCGACAAGGACCCCGTCAGTCTCCAGTACTTCAAGAAGGTCACCGGACTCAGCCACAAACCCGTCGGATCCATCAAGGTCCAGTTCACATTCGAGGGACTCCCCATGGTCACCTTCTACGGTGACGAGATGCGTGGTAAGAACCTGTACCCACAGGACCCCTTCAAGAAGGTCAAGCGCGGGGACATCGGTCTGACCAACCAGGCCAGGCCCCACCACGGACTCATCGGTATCAGGCTGGAGGACAGCAAGGACTTCGGACCCACCGGAGAGGAGCCCTACGGTACAAACATCATCGGAAAGTTCGTCGACGACCTCGACAGGCTCATGAACGGCCTGCAGGAGGAGGACGTCGTGTACATCACGGAGGAGGAACTATGAGCGAGGAGAGGGAGACTAGACTGTTCATGATCTCCCCCAGGTCGATGCTGACACCCGACCAGCTGGTACGTATGATCCATGCTTTCGGAGTGGAGCCCATCGTCAAGGAGACCTGCTACGGGTGCCTCGTGGAGGGCCCCAGGTCACTTGTCCTGGAGATCAGGGACAAGGTCAGGGAGAAATACCGCAACGAGGTGTTCACCAAGATCAGGGCCTACCCATGCAGCGACCCCAGGAGATGCCGTGCACAGCACGGAACGAGGCCGGGATTCGCACAGCTGGAGGAGGAGTGGCAGCTCCTCTCGAAGATCCAGTACGGTCTCGAGAAGGTCGAGGAGGGGGCCAAGTACGTGCCTCCCCAGGAGAAGAAACGCATTCCCGTAAACGATTTCAAGAAGATATGCGAGGTGCACTGATGAAGGTCTTCATAGATCCGCCGAACAGCCTGGTGCTGTTCGATCTCGTCGAGAGGTTCGGACACGAGCCCCTCAGTACGATGGCGGCCATTCAGGAGAGGGTTGACAACCTTGAGGTTGACATGCCCCCCATGAACGTCACGCTTGACGATGTTGTCAAAGGACTCAAGTACGCGGGAGTCGAGGTCCCGTCCGGTATCAGGGGAAGGATGGCCCTCTGGGGCCCCATGATCGAGGAGGCCGACGCGGCCATCGTCATGGACGACTGTCCCTACAGCTTCGGATGCGTCGGATGCGAGCGTTCCAACCTGATGGTGAAGTACCTGATCAAGAGGCGCGGCATCCCCACGCTCAACGTCACATATCCCGAGACCGATGAGGAGGCGACCAACTTCGTCGCACAGACCAAGGAGTTCCTGGAGGCATTGAAATGACAATCAAGATCGCACAGCTCTCGTGCGGAACCGAGTACAGCAGTGTCCAGTACGAGATCGAGAAGGCCGCAAGGTCCGTCGGGGCCAAGATCGTCTACCCCGATGTGTCCGCAGCGGACATCGACGTGGCCGTGAAGAGGTTCGGATTCAACCCCAGGTCACCCCAGCTCAAACTGATGATCGCAAGGGCCGTCCAGCTCGCAGACGGAAAGTACGACGCCGACGCGGTGTTCATCACCACCTGCTTCAGGTGTGCGGAGGCCGCCCTGGTCAGGAACGAGCTCAGGAGGTTCATCCAGGAGAACACCAGGCTCCCCGTGGTCACATACTCGTTCACCGAGAGGCTCAAGGCATCCCAGCTCCTGACAAGGATGGAGGCGTTGGTCACCATCGTCACCAGGAAGGAGCTCCTGGCAAGGGAGAGGCAGACCGGTATCACAGCAGGACTGGACTCCGGATCCTCCACCACCAAGGCCGTCATCATGGAGAACAACAAGATCATCGGTAAGGCATGGACCCCCTCCGGAGACGTCGTCGCATCCGCAACCCAGGTGCTCAACGCCGCAATGGAGATGGCCGGCATCGAGATGAAGCAGATCGAGGCCATCGGAACCACCGGATACGGACGTTTCACCCTCGGAGACCACTTCGGGGCGAAACTCGTGCAGGAGGAGCTCACCGTCAACTCCAAGGGAGCCGTCTGGCTCGCCGACAAGCAGAGGGGAGAGGCCACCATCATCGATATCGGAGGAATGGACAACAAGGCCATCACCGTCAGGGACGGAGTCCCCGACAACTTCACCATGGGAGGTATCTGTGCCGGAGCATCCGGAAGGTTCCTCGAGATGACCAGCAAGAGGCTCAAGATCGAGATCGGAGAGCTCGGTGCACTGGCAGACAAGGGTAACTGGAAGAACGCCAAGATGAACTCCTACTGTTCCGTCTTCGGTATCCAGGACCTGGTCACCACCCTCGGAGACGGAAAGAGCTTCGAGGATGTCGCGGCCGCGGCATGT
>JAEDJU010000243.1 GCA_016296195.1 Candidatus Methanomethylophilaceae archaeon
ATGACAGGGGACAGGGGACTGGATGCCGTCCGTAGGGACCTCAGGGACATGGGCGACGTCGCCATATGCTTCTCGGGAGGACTGGACAGCACCGTCCTCGCGGACCTCGCCCACAGAGAGCTGGGAGACAGGGCCGTGGCGGTCGTCGTGGATGTCCCCATGATGACCACCAGGCAGAGGGCAGCCGCACAGGCCATCGCCGACCATATCGGGATAAGGCTGGTGAAGGCCCCTCTCGGTTACGGTGACCTCCCGGGGATATTGGAGAACACCCACTCGAGATGCTACATCTGCAAGACGTCCATGTACTCCGCGGTCAGGAGGAAGGCCGATGAACTCGGATTGGAGCATGTGGTGAACGGGGAGATAGTCGATGACCTATCCGAGGACCGCCCCGGGATGGGGGCATCCGAGGAGAACGGTGTCCGCAGACCATTCCTGGATGCCGGGATCGGCAGGGACGTGATCCGTTCCTACATCGACTCCATGGACCTCCCCGTGACGATGGTCAAGGACACATGCATGCTCATGAGGTATCCGGAGGGGACACCGGTCACAGAATCAGACCTCAGGCTCGCCGAGGACCTGGAGGCGGAGGTCAGGGCGACCACCGGGATCCATCAGATCCGCGTGAGGAGGAAGGGAGACCGTTTCTCCATCCAGACATCCACTGCGGAGCATGACGTCCTCTTCGGAAACCTGGAGGACATCAAGAGAATATTCGCCCGCAGGGGCCTCGCGTTCGAGGCGGACCCCAGCGGATACAACAAGTGATTATTGATGGTGGGGAAGGGGGATTCATCCCCCACCCACGAATGTGACGACCTCGAAGGAGGTACAGTCTTCGACCTGCCTGTCCGGGAAGGATGTCTTCGGGCATATCTCCCTGTCGATCTCCACCGCATCGACGATCCTCTGCCTGATACCATCGTAATCAAGGTCGGGACAGATCCTCGCGAACAGTTCGGGTGTGGAGCACTGGAGGTTCAGCTTGATCTCGTCCGAACCTGCGTCCTTCAGCCTCTGGACATGCTCCCTGGATGAGACATAGGGCTCCACACCGATGGGCATGTCAGGATAGGCCGCCCTGGTGGCCCTAACGACATCGACGAAACGGTCCACCGTCTCATCGACGCTTCCGACCACACCTCTGGTGAACGACACGGCCTTCACCTCGTACTGATCGGTGGACTCCTTCAGCATTGCCATTATGGATTCGGTGGAGAGGTGCTTGTCCTCCGAAGGGTCCAGAACAGGTGATGAGCAGAACGCGCAGTGGAAACCGCATCTCGGGTCAAGGTCGAAGAACGCCTGCTCGGGACAGTGTCTTACTACGGGTTTGATCTCCACCTCATCGAGGAACGGCTCCCCGCGATGTGTCAGGGAAAGCTTCCCACCCTCTCCCGATACATATGCAGCCCCGAGGATCCTGGATGCCGTGAAGGCACCCTGTCCTCCCCTGCCGTGCCATAGAATGTCCACACTACCGACCATGGTCAATCAATTCCTACGTTACCATGGACGGAAGCCTATTTAATTATTCCATACTAAACCAATATGAATAGTATGGAATAAGGCAGGGCGTATCGGTGTTCAGATGAAGTATTCGGGTGAATCCATCACATCGATGATGTTCTTCGACCTCGCATCGTCCAGGAGGTCCTGCAGGGTGGTGTCCTCGAGGATCTCCGTCAATGCAGAGTCGACCCTCTTCCAGAGGTCAACCGTCGTGCAGGTGTTGGCACGGGGACAGTCCACCACACCGCACTTGATGCACGGTGACGGGGAAACGGAACCCTCGATGAGCATCACGATGTCCGCGGCGGTGATGTCCCTGGGATCCTTCGAGAGGCTGTATCCTCCCTGGGGTCCCCTCTCCCCCCTGACGTATCCGGCCTTGCTCAGTATGGTTATGATCTGCTCCAGATACTTGAGGGAGATCTCCTGACGCTGGGAGATGTCCTTGATCTTCACATTGCCCTGACCCTGATGGGCCGCCAGATCGACCAGCATACGAAGGGCGTAACGGGTTTTGGTTGAGAACTGCACGT
>JAEDJU010000244.1 GCA_016296195.1 Candidatus Methanomethylophilaceae archaeon
TTCCTGCAGCATCTCCCCCGCCTTTCCGGATTGGACCCCGCATGTCAGGACGCAGAACACCCTGCCGGGGTTGCGGACCTCCAGGTTCTCGGCGAAGGTCCTCACCATGCTTGGGAGACCGAGGAAGTACACGGGGAACACGAATCCCACGTCCTCCCCCTTGGCGTCGTAGAGGTAGCGCTTGTAACGGACGGCTGCGGCGAGGTCCACCTTGGGTATCCCCAGGGATTCCGAGATCAGACGGGACACGTGGTAGGAGTTGCCGGTGGCGGAGAATGTGAATATCATCGCTTCGGGGGAGTGTGTGACCGTTCTTAACCGTTGATGGTTATAAGCGGGAAGTCAAGTGGCGTTCACTCCACAGATGGTGAAAGGACATGCCTGTCATCGGGATTCGGGAGGTCTTTCTAAACGGATATTTAAAACATGCAGTCCGGAGAAGGGATTCCTACGATTTCAGATACATATCCTTCGCATCCATACGTTGTAATCCATTAATTATACGATATTCGTATATTATCTACGATTACAACAGTCATCTTTATAATGATTAAGTCGAGTTAAAACCACATGGAACACAGCCGCAGGTCCACGGAGGCACTCGCCGTGGCCGTTCTGATGCTTGCCATGAGTCTGACGGCACTGGCCGGATTGGGATACATCATCCACACGGGCACCGCATCCGGATCATTCCAGACACTCACCGTGCTCCTGAACACCGATCCCACCTCACTGGAGAAGGATATCCCCGAGGGGAGTGATGGATCAGGGATGTTCGGCATCTCCGTTTCCACGCACAAGGTCGGTGGTTCCGTCTCCTACGAAGTGGAGGGTGGAGAGGCGTACATGATGGTCTGTGACGGTTCGGAACACTTCAGGCTGAAAGCATCGACCGACTGTAATTGCGGGACCATTGGACTCACCATCTATGAAGATGGAATGGTCGTGGGAGGAACATCTGTTGGAGAGAATCCGGGTTCCTTCGAGGGGGAGTTCGACCGCGACACCGTGTACAAGGTCAGGATAACATCATTCTGCGGACTCACCTATGATGAGGAGACGGGTGATTGGGATGGGGTGTACAACGGATCCGACGTGTCCGGAAACTTCAGCCTGTCACTCATCGCGACGGAGATCCGAATGGAATGATCTGAGAAACCAGACGGACCCCGGAGCCTTCCATAAGGAATACCTCAGGGTCCGGAACACGTTTCCGTGGATCCCTTCACGGGACCCTCACAATTGGTCGTAGAACGGTCCCCTGTCAAGTCCGCTTATCTTCCCGTCGGGATACTCGCCCTGCTTCACGAGTTCGACCTCATCCTTCGGTCTGGTCTTGAGGACCCTGCTGAGGTTGAGGATGACCTGTGTCACCCTGGCACCGTAGTCGGTGAGCTCCACATCCCCGCGGGTGTTGTAGCTCCCCTCGTAGGCGTGGATGACGATCAGACCGGCATGGTGGAGGCGGATGAGCTTCTCCGGCATGCGGGAGTTGAGGCAGATGCCCTTGTACACATCGGTCTTCTTGGAACGGCCGTGGGTGTACAGGTACATGAGGATGTCCATCATGTGCCTCTCCTCCAGTACGGGAAGTGGGTTGTCGGGGTCGTAGACGTAGGGGGTCATCATGTCTCAGGCTCCCTCCGTTGTCTCTTTCTCTATCCGTATGCCCTCGGCATCGGGTTGTGATGATGTTCCAACCATCGAAGGGTTGCCGGGACCTCCGGAAAGATGGGGATCTTCTATGTCCTTCGTTCTGTGTCCCCTTCTTTCCGGAGGCGGATCCTCCCTCCTCCATCCATCTTCATGGATTATTCTCGGGAGGACCGCTTCTCCGTTCCGGGATCATCCCGGCTCTCTTCGGTTGTTGGTGGTTCGGACCGTCATATCCTGTTGTCAGGATGATCGGTCCGTCCGATGCTTGGGCATCGGTTGCTTCAGCTCCTCATCATCCTGATGGCGACCACGACGACCAGGATGGCGGCGAGGATGACCAGGACGATCAGGAGGTACTCGGTGATTCCCATGCTGTCGTCCT
>JAEDJU010000245.1 GCA_016296195.1 Candidatus Methanomethylophilaceae archaeon
CACCTCCGTGGAGAACAACAGGGAGTCCGGAGTCATCATCAACTCCAAGGAGGTCACGGATTACTTCGCGGCTGCCTTCAACAGGGACTTCTCTAGGAACTACACCTACGATGGGTTCAGCGTGGACATCTCCGAGATAAAGACGTCCTATGAATCAGGCAAGGAGGTCACCTTCAGCGTCACAGTATCTCCCGAATCGGACACGTACACATATCATTGGGACTTCGGAGACGGTGGTGTCACGGACACGACAGTACCCCGTGTGGTCTACAAGCCCACCGATGGTGCCCATGTCCTGACGGTCACAGTCACCAACTCCGCAGGGATCTCCCAGACCACGGCAGGCATAACATATTACGTCGGGGAGAGCTCCGGCGGTTCCTCAGGAGGATCTTCCTCCGGATCTGAGGATTCCGACCCGTTCTCCGATCTGGATATCGAGAAGATCATCGATGAGTACGGATACTACATCATCCCGATTATCGTTGTCATCCTCGGAATCATAGGAGCCGCACTGAAGCACCGCTGATGATACCATGGCGATGATAAGACAGGCCGGGGAATGGGATGCGGAGAAGGTGTTCTCGATAATCAACGGGAATCTGGACGATTACTTCTCCCCGGATGTCATAAACTTCTTCCGCATGCAATGGCCCACCGGCCAGTTCATAGCCGAGGACTTCCTCGGCAACCCGGTGGGCGCCATATGCGGTTCCCGTCTGGACGGGGGCAGGGCATCGATATCCCTATTCGCCGTATCAGCCGGACAACGCGGGAGAGGCATAGGCACACAGTTGCTGGAGGCCTTCCGCAGAAGATGCCTCATGGAGGGCATGTCCACCATACAGTTGGAGGTGAGGACCACCAACACCAACGCCATCCGCTTCTACGAGAGGAACGGATTCGTCAGGACGGAGTATCTCAGGTCATTCTACAACGACGGCGGAGACGGATACCGTATGGTCTATGGGACACCTGGGATAAGCTTCACTTCGTTTTGAAGTAGAACACCGTGTAGATCATCAAGATACTGACGATGGCGATACCGATGAGGAGGATGACGATCTCCACTATGTTCTCCCTGGGCTTCACATCGGAGGGTTGGTCCACGGACACCAACGTTATCCCGAAGAGTCCCACCTGGTTCGTGTGGAACTCGATCTGACCGTACATCGGTATACTGCTGTCTACCTCGACTGGATCGTCTGATCCGGACCCGTAGTGATAGACCTTTGCCTCGTATCCATAGGGGATGTCGACAGGTACATCGACGCTGATGCTGCAGAGCTCCAGAAGGGATGGATCGATACCATCGATGTGGAGGGTGTATGCACCGGTGAAAGAATCGTTGAAGTTGACCTCCCTGAGGCTGATCATGAACGTGTCGCTTCCAAAGGCCATACCCGAATACTGGAGTGTAATGCTCACCTTGCATTGTCCGCTCTTCAGAAGTGCATCGATCTCGTTCACGTAACGGGAGTTCTGCTGACTTATTATCACCGTATCGTAGGAGGACATGATGTTGATGCTGGATCCGGTTGTCTGGCTGACTATGTAGTCGGCGATGAAACCATCACCCGCGACACTGCCCATCACCTCACCATTGTCCCTGAGCTCGACAACGGAGTTGTTGATGAACTCACCGACGGCGTTGACAGTGCCCTGGAGGACCATATGCGCGGTGATGACCAGCCTGCCTCCAACGGATATGTTCAAAACACCATCCGGATTCACGATTGTCGTCGCGTTGACGAAAAGGGATGTACCGCTGGGGAGGTCGATGCTGCTGGTCCCGTTCCATATACCATCCTCACCGTAAACGGGCAGATAGGTACCGTCATCCGCTCTGTAGTTCTGACTGATGGTGGATGTTCCGGGAGAGCCCTCGACCTTGAAAGAGGTGAACTTGAAGGAATGCGTGCGCTTCTCGTTCATGAAGCAGGTATCCATGTGGATCGTGAAACCGTTGGCCTCGATGGAGATGTTCCTCATCGGAGTGTCCTGGACGACGGTCCCGTTCCAGAGGACATTA
>JAEDJU010000246.1 GCA_016296195.1 Candidatus Methanomethylophilaceae archaeon
AGACCCAGATGTCACAGGTCCAAGAGGAGATCTCGGAGGGCGAGGGTGTTTGGAATAAAAGAGTCATGGTGTCCCTCTCGGCCATGAAATCGCCTTGGGTGTCCGGTTCGGATACATACATATCGGACATCATGTCCGGAATAATGGTCACCAACATCTACTCGGGAGAGAGCGGATGGGTCCAGGTCAACGCCGAGACCATCCTCAAGAATGATCCAGAGTACATCGTTGTGGTATCGAGCGACTATTCGGCCACACAGGGGGATTACGATTCCATGCTGGCATCCATGTCCTCCGAATGGCGCGGTACATCCGCGTACAAGAACGGAAACATATTCCTGTTCACGGGTGACGCGGCCGATCTGGCATCGCGTCCGGGACCCCGTGTTGCACAGATCACGGAGCTTTTCGCCAGGATCCTCCAGGGAAGCGCATTCGATGACGGCATATCCATTCCGAAGTTCATCGGTGACGAGTACAGGGATTATCTGACGTTCTCCAAGGAGGGATCCATCTGAGAAAATCCTTCATTGCGGTCGCGTTGGCGATCATGACCCTGATGTCCATAGCGGTCATCACGGAAGCATCGGTGTCCGATGCATCCACCGGCGGATACGTCCTGGTCGATATGGGAAACGGTCAGACGGAATGGACGGACATCACTGACGGTAACTGCGGACAGGTCCTGGAGAGGGCCCTGTCCGAAAACGACCATGCATTCTCCTTCAACGATGGTATCGTCGTCGATGGGAAGGGCGAGGTGACCATCGGGGACACTGTGTCCTCATGGCGCTATTACGAATGGGATGGTTCGGAGTGGAAGGATCTCACATCATCCTTCGACCCATCCGCCGAGTGCACCGCGGATTCGATCGCCATCGGTCACTATCCCGAAGGCATCCTTCCCCTGGAGACCCCCGAATACAGGTCCTCTTGGACCATGATGCGCGGTGATGCGGAATCTACAGGTTACCAGTATTCAGGCGAGGCCTCTGGTGAGGGCCATGTTGCATGGACGCATTCCTATGGAAATTCGAACTATGTCTGTTCAACCGTTCTCATTGAGGGCCCCCATGCCTATGTGGTGGCAGGGGGAGGATACACATCATCGATGAGTGCTCCGACCCTCCATTGCTACGACCGTTTCACCGGTAAGGAACTCTGGTCGTTCGAATACAACCGCGGTGCCGGTTACGAGACGGCCACCGGTGCGATCATAGGTGACCGCATCTACCTTCCCGCGACAGAGGGTGTCCTCTACAGCATACCTCTGGATGGGGATCTCGGGGATGTCAGGAAGCTCGAGGTGCCAACCAGGCCCTCTCATGATCTCAGCGGTTCCGTGTACTCCACAGGTCCCGCATCCATCGTCTATGACTCCGGTGTCCTGTACTTCGGGGCATCCGATGGAAACGTCTACTGCGTGGACCTCGACCTGAACATCATCTGGAAGACGGAGGTGGACGGACGTGTCTACTTCGTGTCCCCCACCGTCCATGACGGTGTCGTGTACTGCGGTGCCCTGGATGGAGTGCTGTATGCATTCGACCAGGTCACAGGGGAACTGATCGATTCAGTCCTTGTCCATTCGGTGCAGGAGACCAGCGGAGGGGTGACCAGGACATACGGTTCCGCCAATCCCGTGGTTTTCGTGGATGATGTCCTGTTCCTCTCCTATTCCGATGGAAAGGGTATGAACACTCTAAACGGAGGCGTATCCGCTTACAGGATGACCCCGTCGGGATTCGAGCTCATATTCAAGGACTCCGAACCGGGTCTTTGCTCCACATACCTGTTGCCCTATGTCGGTGACGGTTTCAAGGGGGTCTACGGACTAAACTACGACGGATTGTTCCGTGTCTCCGTGACCGGAGATTACGAACTGCTCACCGAGATCGAGGGGAGCTTCAAGGCCCCGCTCATATTGGTGAATGATTCCACCCTCTACGCAACCCAGTACGACAGGCCCGGGAAGGTCTTCGTCATGGACCTCGACGGTGACATCATCGGACAGGTCCAGCGTCCGTC
>JAEDJU010000040.1 GCA_016296195.1 Candidatus Methanomethylophilaceae archaeon
CAACCCCCAGATCGATGAGATGTACGAGAGGATTACCGACCTGGGCGCCACAGGAGGGAAGCTGCTCGGTGCAGGGGGAAATGGGTTCATGCTCTTCTACGCCAGAGAGAATGCCAGAGAGGAGATCCTGCGCAGGACCAAAGACCTCCGCTGGATGCCGTTCCGTTTCGAATCATCAGGATCACAGATCATATACAACAATGAGGAATGAATATGCTCAAGACCGCAGTCGTCACCGGCGGAGCCGGTTTCATCGGAAGCCAACTCGTAGACAAACTCATCCAGAAAGGATACAGGGTCATCGCCACAGACATGATCCCTGATGACAAGGCGAAGAACATCGCCCATCTGAAGGACGAGAAGAACTTCGAGTATGTCTGCATGGACATAAACAAGGGGGAACTCCCCGAGATCTGCAAAGGATGCGACTGCATGTTCCACCTCGCAGCCAACTCAGACATCCGCGTCGGTGGACAGAATCCCACGGTCGATTTCGAGAACACCCTGACCACGACAAAAAGCGTCCTCGATGCCATGAAACAGGATTCCATCCCCCGCATGTTCTTCTCCTCCACATCCGCAGTCTACGGTGACAAGAGCGGACGCGCACTCACCGAGGACGAGGGGGACCTCAGACCGATCTCGTACTACGGTGCATCCAAACTCGCTTCCGAGGCGCTGATCTCCGCATACTCATACATGAACTCGTTCGATGCCCTCGTGTTCAGGTTCCCCAACGTCGTGGGTCCCCGCCTGACCCACGGTGTGATCTTCGACTTCATCGAGAAGCTCAGGAAGGATCCCCGGAAACTCCAGATCCTCGGTGATGGAAAACAGAACAAACAGTACGTCTACAGCCCCGACCTCGTGGATGGCATAGTAGATTTCATGAATCGGGACTACAAAGGCATGAACATCTTCAACATCTCGACCGAGTCATTCACCGATGTGAACACCATAGCGGACATCATCTGCAGGGAGATGGGGCTCGAAGATGTGGAGTATGAATACACCGGCGGAAACTGCGGATGGAAGGGTGATGTCCCCTCGTTCGATTACGATATCTCCAAAGCCAAGGCAGCTGGCTGGAAATTTAGATACAACTCCACACAGGCTGTGGAGATGACGGTTCGCGACGCACTCAACTGAGGTTTCCGTCGAAGAGGACATCGCTCTTCATCGAGTATTTCCTGTTGCGGGCATAGTTCCCGATGCGGTAAAACATGGCAGGTGACACCCTGTAGATGAGGACATCCATCGAGATCTCAGGGGATTTGTGTGACGCGAGTTTTCTCATCCCCTCGCTCTTGGAAAGCTCCCTGAACTTCTCAGGAGATGCACGGGTTAAACTGCGTATGACGTGACGGAACAGATGCCCGCAGAACCTCTCGTAGTCATCGGGGAAACGTTCCCTGAACGATTCGCACATCTCTCCCGAGAGCTCCACATCCCTCTGAGCAATGCTGTCGTCATTGGATCCACCGCAAAGCGAGCTCCCGTGCTGATAGTAAACGTACAGAGGTTTGTTGTAGTACACCACCTTGTCAGCCACCAGCAGGGAATCCACAGTCTGCTTGAAATCCTCGCAATAACCGGCTATGAAACGGATGCTGTTCTCACGTAGGAAGCCCGTCCTGTACACTCTGGACCAGGGACACAGTGAAAGCCCTCCGCGACCGACCTCGAAAAGAGCCTCCACTGGGGACATCACCTTCACAGAATAACGTCCATACTCCTTCTCTGGAAGATCCCAATCCGATGAATATATACTGTTGAAGAAAACCACCGGGGACGACTCCCTCTCTGCGATATCTACGACCTCTTCGATAAGTGTCGGATACGGGTGATCATCCACGTCCAGGAACCATATGTAATCGCCCAAGGCCGCATCGAACCCGATGTTACGAGCCCCTCCCATCCTCTGATCATCGTTCTGCATGATCACGCGGAAACGTGGATCACCGGAGGTCTCACTGATGATGCGGTCGATGGTGTCGTCTCTCGTCTTGGAATCGACCACGAAGATGACATCTAGGTCCGAATGGGTCTGCATGTTAATCACTGAAACACATCCGTGTATGTGCTTGGAACCATTGTACACGGGTATGATTACGGATACTTTCACCATTCAGGAGCCTCCACTCTGAACATCCCTTAAACTGGATGCGTATGGATATAAAAACATTCAGAACACACCAACGAAAAAGCAAACATCAACTGTGGATGATTCTCTGAACGAAACCTGGAAGGAATGTGGTGACCAGTTCCCTCTCCTCCTTGTTGAACAACAACCTCATCATCACCACGAAATAGATGAGGAATCCGACCAAGAGGGACAGAAGGACTGCCGTCCAAGTTGTGGGCAGGGTGAACACCCGGGTGGATGCATAACCGATGGCAAGCAGTACCGCGAAAGCAACATAGCTGTACGCCAACGATGGGATGTACTTCTTCAGACCTCCGCTTGTGAGCTTGGAGGCATACAAAGGGTAGAACACAAGTTTCAACAGGAGCATGGAGACCGTCCACGAGACGCACACGCCTAACACCCCCCAGTCGGTGACCGTCAGGATCACCACGGACATTAGGACGTTCAACACACCGAATGCCCCTGTTGCCAATGCCACCGGCCTCATCCTCTCGAACACCACAGGAACCTCTATCAATGCGTTGACTGTGCACACCGCCACCTCTGCAGGGAGCATGATGTACAACATCGGGTAGATGTCCGAGTATCCCGGACCCAACCATATCCCTATCACCTGTGGCGCGAAGATCATGACATAGGCCAACGGGAAGGCCATGAACAACCCCACGAACTTTGTGAATATCTTCAGGATGCGTACCATGCCATCGGTGTCGCGTTGGGCATAACATCTGTATGCCAAAGGCATAGCGGCCGCAGCTATCGACGTGCATGCCGTGTTGGTCATGGAAATGACATTGGCCGCGACGGAGAATGATCCCTGTGCCGTACTGCCGACCATCAGATTGACGACGATCATGGAGGCCTGGATGAACATCAGGGATCCGAACTCACAGATGATGGCCCATAGGCCGAGACCGCTCATCTTCCTCAGAAGATGAGGATCATAGCAACTGCGGGAGAAACGGATCTGAGGACATTCCCTACGGAGGTACACCGCCATTATGATCAGGAACACGGCGGTAGAGACCACATACGACACACCGATGAGGGTGAGGGACGGCTCCGTGAACAGGAAGAACGCCAAGACCAGCCCCACCTGTAGCACACAGTGGATTATCCTTCCCGTGTATGTGATGTACATCTTGTTGTGGGCCATGAACACGCTACCCATGCATGCGCTGAACGAGAGCATCAGGGATGAAACGAGGATCATGAAGAACGCCAGCTGGACATCCAGGCTATGTGCCTCACCCACATCGAATATGTACGGAGCCAGGACGGACACCAGGAGGACCACCGGCATCAGGGCAGCTATGCACTTCAGCATCCCTATCGTCGATGATGTGTAAGTACGGTTTGCCGTATCCATATCACCTTGCTGCACCGCAACCGCCATGTAGCGTGTGAACGCATTGGCCAGGGAATCCGACATCGCCAGGAAGTAGGTGGTGATCGTGGTCACAAGGGGAATTATCGCATAAGTCGACAGCCCGAACTCCCCTATGTAGTAAGGGACCATCAGGAACCCGACCAGTGCCATGATCACGGTACGGACGATGTTCGTCACCATGTTCAGGGAGACCCTGCTGGAGAAGGAATCAAACTGTGTTCCGGCCAAAGATGCCCTCCCTTCCGAATGGGATCCTATCACGGAACATGATCAGGAATATCGACAGTATGCCCGCATATGTGATGACACCTCCGAAAATCATCCAGGCAAGTCCAGGGGTGAATCCGCTTCCCGCTGAGAACCACTTCAGAAGGCCCACGGCTGTATCCACGGAGATGAGGTCCGTCCAGGCCGCGAGGGGCAGGAGCATCAGGGCGTTGGATGTCGTGATGAAGAACACAGATCCGAATGAGATTATCTTCCAGCTGAGCATGCACTTCCCGTCCTCCACGACAGCCCAGTAGACAAGGAAGGGTAACATGGAGATCATGTACTGTGGCGCAGGCGGAAACAGCATGCACATCGCCAGCAGGAGGAAGCAGTACTTCATCAGATTGTGTTCGATCCTGTCCCTCCTGGATCTGTACATGAGCACAGCACATGCGATGGATGCCACTATCACCGCGAGATAGGTAAATATCCTGGCCTTGCCGGCGATCACATCGAAGAGATTGCTCTCCACGGATGACCCCGTACGGTCTGTGATGAACTGGAAACACTGCTCCAATGTGCCCTCCAGGATCTGGGGCATGAATACTATGAGCGTCATGGCGACGGCACCGATGACGGCGAGGGACAGATTGATGACTGCCCTCCTACGATCGGAGGCTCTCAACAGCACATATGCGATGAGGGGGAATATGACGAAGGCCGGGAATAACTTGGTCAACACCGCGAGGCTGAACATCATCCCCGCCACCAGATATCTCTCCCTCTTCAGGAGGATGACCGTCAGAACGAGGAACGTGGCCGCAAAAGTATCCGGCATGCCGGTGATACAAGTGACCCCTATGAGAAGCGGACAAAGGAACACCATCGCGAATGCTAGATCTGCCTTGTGGTCATCACCTGTAGCATCCTTCACCAGATAGCGGACTCCGAACGCCAGGATGACATCCGAGATGATCAAAGGAAGGTTCACGGTGAATGTGAAGGCCACCGATGGTACTGTCGCACTAAAGTACACATATGGGATGGCCTCCGAGAACAAAGCCTCGACGACACGGACCACATCGTATCCAAGGTCCAGGAACATGGACTGAAGGGCGCTGACAAACCCGAGGATGTAACCCCAGACCGGCGTGTAGTAGTAGCCCTCCACTCCGTACAAACCTTCCCCCGTCTCGATGTTACGGATGACCAATGCCCAATAATCAGCGTCGTAAACAATGCTGAGGGTGGATGCCAGAAGCCTCACGGCAATTCCGATGATCAGTATCCAAAGGATGGGATGGCGGATGGCGGCCAGGCGGGACTTCAAAGAGGCATAGCAACAGGATGAATCAACCATGGAATGCCTCCCCATGGTTCATATAGAATCCACCAGTGTAGATGTATAGTGTGCATCCGGCCCTTGGAACGTCGATCGAACCTTCGATAGTCCCCCTGACGACCTTCCCATCTTGGACACACGATATCTCCGAATCCACGGTCAGTCCCGATGCGATGACCTGGCCGATGTCATCGATCTGATTGACATCGAAATTACCACTGAAGACACATATCTGACCAGACCTGAACGGAACGAACACGATCGAGGAGTATCCATCCAGGGAATAGCCCATCGAAATCGCCCCATCTATGACCGAGGAATCGAGTGCAAACTGAAGACTGCTGTTCTTGAAACGGAAGGCATCGGTGAACCCATTGTCCACCTTGGTATCGGCAACTTCCATCGAACCATCATGGATGCAACGGACACCGAAGAAAAGCTCCTGGTTTCCAGAGACCTCCACGAGAGAGCTTCCATCGGTATAGAAACGTCCGACCTCGGAGCCCAACCAATACAGGGTCCCGCCCTCGGACATCCACTCCAGAAGGAGACACCCATCTGTACCGTCATAGACCTCCGAAGGGAGGGAATAGGACATGATCATGAGCGCATGTCCCGACGGATCCGAAAGGGTGGATCTGAGATGATCGGATAGTTCAGAGGATGAACATTGGATGACCTCCGAGAAACCACGGAAACGCAGTGCCTCCCGGACCTGTTTGGCATAGTACTCCTGATCCAGATAGACTGCTCCCGAAAGACCGTGTGCCTCGGCATAGTGGCCCATGTACCCCTCGTCAACGAATATGCACAGATCCGTCACCGGCTTACGACCATCATTTTCCAACAGAATGGCTGAGAATACGTCGGAACCGGACGAGCTGACAGTGTAATCGACCCTGCCGTCCGACCATGTGGCGGTGGAACCATACTCGTGGATGTCAGAATAGTATGTACAGTACTCACCAACGACCACGACGGCGCATAACGCAAGCGCCAGGACGACCACCAGGTCCACCTTGTACCTCATGCTCACCCCGTTCTGACCTTGATAGACCTGTCCCCGGTACGGATGTAATCCAATATACGCTGATAATCGTCGATGTAATCTATCTCGGCCCAAAAGAAATCGCTCATGTCCCTGACATGTACCGGGGTCTCGTCGATGTGCTCGTACAGCACGTTCTCCCACCAGAGGTCGTACCTCTCGGCAGCGACGAGGTCCTCCAGACGATGGCGGAACTCGGGAACCATATGCCCGGCTATCCTGGCGATGCCGACATACTCGGTCGTACGGTCATCCCTGGCAAGTTCCTTTCCGTAACCCTTGATGAGACCGTCCTCCACCCTGAAGAAATAATCCCCGACATCGACGCGGGACTCGTCGCCCAACATCACAACATCATTCGTATCGGATTCCAAATCTGAGTACATACCCTCTCCCCAGAAGACATCGGCATTGGCCAGGATTATATCGTCACCATCCAGAAACTCCCTGGCGAACCAGAGGGATGCCATGCTGTTGGTGACCCTGTAGAAGGGGTTGAAGAAGAAACGAACATCACGGCCCTCCAGGGCCTCACGGACCTCCGTATTCCTGAAACCGACGACAATGGCGACATCGACACCGTGGGAGATCAGCATATCCACGGTCCTTGTGATCAAAGGGGCCCCACCCACATCGAGGGTACTCTTAGGTTTGCTGACGGCCCTGCTGATCCTGCTGCCGACTCCGGCAGCCATGAGTATGGCCTTCATCCGATGATCCCCTCCAATTCCTTCAAAAGGATGTCGTAATCCGACTCGGAAAGGTTTCCGATGTGTCCCACACGCAGGAGACGATTCTTCAGATCCCCTCCGCTGGGTGTGACCGTGATACCGCGCTCGCGTAGGGACTCGAAGACCTCTGTCGCATTCCCGTCGAACAGGACGGGTGTGACCGCATTCGATAGCGGATAATCGGGGATGATCAGACCGATCCTTCTGGCCCCCTCACGGAAATAGGATGCTAGAGCGGCGGTCTCGGAGATCTTCCTGTCGAGACCTTTGGACTCCACCATGTGGAGCATGCGATTGAGATTGATGAGGGTGCCCACGGCGGGGGTGAAAGGCGTCTGTCCCCTCTCCTGATCGATGAAATGATGATCGAGATCAAGATAGTACGATGGAGAAGGAATCATCCTGATACGGTCGTATGCACGGGGACTCACGACGACCATAGAGATACCTGGTTCCAGAGACAATGCTTTCTGGGAACTGAGAATGATCTCATCGATTCCATCCCGCTCCATGTCCAGGTCGTCCGCAAGGAAGGAACTGATGGCATCGACTATCAGCATCATGCCCTCCGACCTGCAGAAATCCGACAACAGATGTATGTCATAGAGCTGCCCTGTAGAGGTCTCATCGATGTTCACCAGAAGTGCGGAATAGCCTCTTCCGCGGAATGCCTCCAGGCGATCACCCGTCAATGTCTCTCCGAATTCCAGATCGACGGAATCATGGGGGATATTATGTACATCACAGATCTCAGCGAATCTCCTACCGAAACCTCCTCCGACGATAATGAGAACCTTGTCATCGGACGTGAGCGTGTTGGATACGGCGGCCTCCATGGCACCTGTACCCGAGGCAGTGAGGAAAGCGACCTTGGATGCATCCTCCGCACCGAGGAGCCTCTTGAGAACCGCCTCCGAATCGAGCATCATGGCAGAGAACTCTGCCGTCCTGAAATATGGAAGCTGCCTCCCCGATTCCTCGAGGGTCTCTGGATACATCATCACTGGTCCAACCGTGAAAAGCCTCATCGTATCATCCGAAACTGGACTGTTATCAAGATGGCAAATAAATAACCTGTTGAGGAAAATTCCGAGTGCCAGCATGCTTTCCGCCCTGTATTTTCAACACTACAGATGGATGCGCATACAACCACAGAATCTAATAAATGTAATTTGATTATACACCGTGAACGATGTCCAATCAACCCTTCTCGAGATGTACAAGGATGTGAAAAACATCCTTGAAGAGAACGGGATTACATTCTATGTGCACTTCGGTACCGCGATCGGTGCCGTGAGACACGACGGTTTCATCCCCTGGGACGATGACATCGACGTGGCCGTGTGGAGAGAGGACATCCCCCTCATCGACAAGGTCCTCTCGGAAGGTCTTGACCGCGAGAAATACTACTATCACATATCATCCGCCGACACACATCCGCATGTGATACGCAAATACGATGACTTCGAGACATCCCTTAAAGAGAGGAAGGCACCGTTCATCGACCTTTTCCCCATCGACAGATACCCCCGCGGGAATCTCAGGAGAAAACTGTGCAACATGTGCATCTGGGGCGACGTAGGATCCGTATGGGCCATCAACCACACGGACTCGATTCCGCTCCACAAGATCGTCAGATGGATCCCAGGGGTGTTTGAACGCATGGCCGACAGGATCGTCGAGGATGATTCCGACCTCACCGTAGTACTGGCGACACAGTTCAAAGACTACATTTTCCCCCGCGACTACTATGGTAAGCCAATCTACCATAGATTCGAGGATACGGAGGTTCCCCTCCCCGAGAAATGCCACGAGATCCTCACCGCCATGTTCGGGGATTACATGACCCCGCCCCCGGAGGACAAGCGCACCGGAGCAGGCGGATTCCCATGCGGTGCTTACAAGGATTACCTCATGGACAGGAAAGCGGGACGTGCGTGAGGTAGAAGATGGATTACTAATCCATCATCTATTGTCTATAGATTATTTTTATCACCGAATCCGACTAATAAAGAACCGTTCTGAACTTACTGTAGCGAAGATACATATGCCTCGCAGGGGTTTTTTGGGATGGATTCTGAGACCGAGACGCTTCACAGGATGCTGTTGCAGATGACGGATGACATCCACAAGGCGTTCATGGCCGATGGCATCCCCTACTATGTGGTCGGCGGAACGGCCATCGGATGTGTCCGCGACAACGGCAGGATGGTTCCCTGGGATGACGACGTGGATATCGTCTTCGACGCATGCTGGTCTGAAGCTGTCGCTGAATCCCTCCGTAACCATCTGTCTCAGAAATACATCGTCGAGATGCCCGACTCGAAGGAGAATCACAAGGGCTACTTCCGCGTGGTCATGCCGAACACATGCCTCATACGCAATGTCCATGACAGGAACGACAAGGGCATCTCCGTGGAACTATTCCCCATGATCGGTGTCCCGGAGAAGAGTGTCCGCAGAAGGATACAGTTCATGATGTCCCGTCTGCACATCCTGCTGAACATGGCTGGAGATTACGTTCCGAAACCGTTGGTCCCTGTTTGCATCGGATTCAGGAAAGCGGTCAGAATGGTCATCGACAGAATCGGATCCGGCGATGACTGCGACTGCGTGTCACCTCTGAACGGATGCTTCTTCGATGAGATCGTGCCCCGTGATGTTTTCGGAAAGCCCACACCGCACGAGATCATGGGGATCGAGATGATGTTCCCCGAAGACCTCGAAGGATACCTCGGCATAGTCTACGGCGATTACATGTCGCTTCCGCCGGTGGAGAAGAGGGTACCTACATACCTCGTCTTGGATACAAAGAACGGATGGATGGAGCACATGGATGAGGCCCGCACCATCCAGAAAAGGTAATAATAATTGAGAGGGGCCGAAGCCCCTTGAGATGTTTACTCGAATGCCTTGTTGACGTCGGCAATGTAGCCGTCGTCCATCATCTTGGCGGTGAGTCCTCTGGACCTCTTGATCATGAACTCGGCCCTGTCATGCAGCTCCTGACGGCTGAGCTTGAGTCTTGCAACTCCCTGCTCCTGGGCCTTCATTGCGACTGCGACTGCCTCCCTGGGGAAGACGTCCATCTCGGACATGGTCGGGATGATGTAGTCCTCGGAGATTCCCTTCTCCTCTGCGCACTTGGCGAGCTCCCTTGCGGCTGCGATGCACATCTCATCGGTGATGGTCTTGGCCCTCACATCGAGGACTCCACGGAAGATCGCGGGGAATCCC
>JAEDJU010000247.1 GCA_016296195.1 Candidatus Methanomethylophilaceae archaeon
GCCATCTGGTCCCTTATGGCCTTCACGAGACGATCGGTCCTCCTCTCCACCTTGTCGTAATTGTCGCCGGTGCACATGAGGTCGATCTGTGCCAGTCCGGCTGCCGCGGAGACGGGGTTCCCGGCGAATGTTCCGGCGACGTATACGGGACCCTGGGGGGCCACGTTCTCCATGATCTCCCTCTTACCCATGAACGCTCCGGCTGGGAATCCCCCTCCGATGATCTTGGCCATGGTGGTCATGTCGGGTGTGACGCCGAACCTCTTCTGGGCACCTCCGGAGGACAACCTGAATCCGGTGATGACCTCATCGAAGATCAGGACGGTGTCGTTCTCCCTGGTGATCTTCCTGACCTCCTCCAGATAACCTTTCTCGGGAGTGACCACTCCCACGTTGCCCATCACGGGCTCCATGATGACGCACGCGATCTCGTTCCCCTCCAGGAGGTCGGACATGTTCTGTGCGTTGTTGTACTCGGCTGTGTAGGTGTGTTTGGCGACGTCCTTCAGGACACCTTTGGAAGAGGGGACACCTCCGGCGGAACCGGAACCCGCACCCACCAGTGCGGCATCGTGGGCTCCGTGGAAACCGCCGTTCATCTTGACGATGTCGTCCCTTCCGGTGACTCCCCTGGCAACGCGGATCGCGTGCATGGTGGCCTCGGTACCGGAGCATCCCAACCTGACCATCTCCGCCGAGGGGACCTCTTTGATCAACCTCTCGATCATGTTCAGTTCGGGTTCGGAGGGACATCCGTAGACGGTTCCCCTGGACATCTGGTCCATGGCGGCCTGCATGACCTTGGGACAGGCGTGTCCGGTGATCAGCGGTCCGTATGCCATGCACAGGTCGATGTACTCCTTCCCGTCCACATCCGTCATCCTGGATCCCTTCCCGGATGCGATGAACACGGGATACGGTTTGAAGGCCCTGACGGGACTCGAAACTCCTCCGGGTGCGACCTTTGTCGATTCGGAGTACAGTTCCTCTGATCTGTCCATGGTATCACAGCATCCTCGCGGCTTCCTCGGCGAAGTAGGTGATGATCATGTCGGCACCTGCCCTCTTGATCCCCAGCAGGGACTCCATCATGATCCTCTCCTCGTCGATCCATCCGTTCTGTGCCGCCGCCTTGATCATGGCGTACTCGCCGGAGACCTGGTATGCCGCCAGGGGCAGGTCGAAGGTGTTGGCCGCATCCCTTATGATGTCGAGATACGGACCGGCGGGCTTGACCATGATCATGTCCGCTCCCTCGGCGATGTCGAACTCGATCTCCCTCATGGCCTCCTTCCTGTTTCCGCAGGGCATCTGGTATCCGGCACGGTTCCCCTTTCCGGGTGCGGAGTTGGCCACGTCCCTGAAGGGTCCGTAGTATGCGGAGTAGAACTTGGCGCTGTATGCCATGATGGGGACCCTCTTGTGTCCCGCATCGTCCAGTGCCTGCCTGATGGCGGCGATCTGACCGTCCATCATCCCGCTGGGGGCGATGATGTCGGCACCCGCATCGGCCTGGGAGACCGCCGTCCTTCCGTAGAGCTCGATGGTCTCGTCGTTCTTGACGCATCCGCAGTCGGACAGGACACCGCAGTGTCCGTGGTCGGTGTACTCGCAGAGACAAAGGTCTGCGATGACCAGCATGTCGGAGTTCTCCTTCAGTCCCTCGATGGCCTTCTGGACGACACCGTCCTTCGCATAGGCCCCAGAACCAACGGCATCCTTGTACTTGGGGACACCGAAGACCAGTGCAGTGCTGACACCGCTCTCCTGGATGTCGGATGCGATCTTGTCGTATCCCGAAAGGGGGAACGTCTTCACCCCGGGCATGGAGTCCGTGGTCTTCACGGAGGACAGGTTCTCGTCGAAGAATATCGGCAGTATGAACTCGTCCGGGTGGAGTCTGGTCTCCGCCACAAGGTTCCTCATCTTCTCACTCTGTCTCAGCCTCCTGAGACGCACGTCCGGATACATCATTTCAAATCCCTCAGTCCGAAGAGTTCGACCGCGGCGTTGCAGGTGTC
>JAEDJU010000248.1 GCA_016296195.1 Candidatus Methanomethylophilaceae archaeon
CCTGGAGGACGGATACACATGGATCGTGGACCCCATCGACGGGACAACAAACTTCTCCCGCGGGATTCCCATGATTGGGATATCCGTCGCACTCTTCAGGGACGGGAAACCGTACATCGGTGTCGTCTACAACCCATTCACCGACACACTCTGGAAGGCGGAGAAGGGGAAGGGGGCTTTCAGGACCGGCGAGCCCATCCACGTCTCCGACAGGGAACTGGCGGACGGCATCATGTGCACCGCATGGTGCACCTACGAGAAGAGGTTCGCACCTCCATGCTGGGAGGTGAGCGAGAGGATGCACCCGATGATCAACGACATCCGCAGGATCGGTACCGCGGCATGCGAGTTATCGATGCTGGCGGAGGGTGCGGTGGACCTGTACTTCGAAATAAGATTGAGCCCATGGGACCATGCGGCGGCATTGACCATATTGGACGAGGCGGGTGGATGCCACTGCGCCATAGAGGGAGATGTGGTGTTCGACAGGCCGTGTCCGATAATCGCCGCCAACAACAGGAAGAACCTGCAGACCATCCTCGATGTCGTGAGGGATGTCTTCGACGGGAAGACACCGTACTGATCCAACGGATGGGCTCCGCCCATCCACGGATATCACCTTCTCCCGAAAGGGGTGATGGGACCAGATACGGGTGGACCTCCCTGTCACAGGATATAGTTGACGGACGATACTCCGAAGGGAAGGTTGGAGAACCTTCGGTTTCCACGAAGCCAGATAACCACTCTTTTTAAATACACAACCCGAAACGTCATCCATGCCCTGCAACGAAGGTAACGGCAACGGATGCGGAACGAACAAGTTCGGACAGATGTGCTCCGACATGGGTGGCTATGCCCCGGACACCCTGAAGGCGATAAGGGAACTCGACCCGGAGTTCATAGACACCATCCACACCATGGACAGGATCATGGTGAACGACGGTGCACTGGATAAGAAGACCAAGAGGCTGATGGCCCTGGCCTGTGTCACCGTCCGTATGTGCGAGGACTGCGTCTACGCCCAGGCTAAGGTGGCCAAGAACTACGGGGCCACCAAGCTCGAAATCCTCGAGGCGATCAACGTGGCAGTGTTGACTGGAGGCATGCCGTGTTGGTCCACCGCCAAGAAGGGCATCTCCAGGCTCTTCGCCGAATGGGACGACTGAGTCCGGAGGGCGTTTTCCTCCTCTGTGCAAACCGCCCCGCCCGGTCAGCGGGGCATTCCCCTCTCTTTCTATTCTGTTCGGATATCACCCGTCTCCCCATCCGACATACGAACATCATCACCGTCTCCCACTATCGGGATGTCTTTTCCGGCGTGCATCCTGCCGACATATGTCGGGCATCACCCTTAACACCCATAACCTACAAACATCCAGTTAAATTGATTTTTTATGTACAATCATATAATAATTGATTTATTTTTTTCACACATGAACAAAATAAATCTGGATACTGATGAAATGGCTTATATCCTATGACTTTCATCCTCGAATCAGAGAACCTGACACCCGAGAAACGGGTGGAGTTCCCGAAAGGTGGAATAAATGGCAATCAAGAATGCATACCTGCAGGAGGTCTTCGCAGGCCTCAAACAGCGCAACGCCGACCAGCCCGAGTTCCTTCAGGCAGTCGAGGAGGTCCTCGAGTCCCTGGAGCCCGTCGTCGAGGCTAGGCCCGAACTCCAGAAGGCCGGAATCATCGAGAGGATCGTCGAGCCCGAGAGGATCATCATGTTCCGTGTGTCCTGGGTCGACGACCAGGGCAAGGTCCAGGTCAACCGCGGATACCGTGTCCAGTTCAACTCCGCCATCGGACCCTACAAGGGCGGACTCAGGCTCCACCCCTCCGTCAACCTGTCCATCCTGAAGTTCCTCGGATTCGAGCAGATCTTCAAGAACAGCCTCACCACCCTCCCCATCGGAGGAGGAAAGGGAGGATCCGACTTCGACCCCAAGGGCAAGTCCGACAACGAGATCATGCGCTTCTGCCAGTCCTTCATGACCGAGCTCG
>JAEDJU010000249.1 GCA_016296195.1 Candidatus Methanomethylophilaceae archaeon
CGATGAGCGACAGCAGACCATGGACTGTATCACCGGGACCCCGTAGTCCTGGAAGAAGTTGTCATCCGAGACCTGCTCCCCTTCCCCGGGATTGGCCACCAGGATCTGCGAGAAGCTCATCAGCTCGATTATGGAGTCCAAGACGGGTGAACCGTTCCGGGTAAGGTGATCCCTCATCACCCTCTTGGTCCCGATGGCACCGGCCACCTTGCTCTCGGAGGCGTACATGAATATGGGGACGGGATTGGCACCGAGTCCCTCCAATTCCCTTATGAGAGCGTCCACATGACGGGTGTTCCCGCAGACCCACTGCCTCTGGTAGAAGAATATGCCCACGGTGGGTTTGGATGGATCTAAGGAATCGATGTAGCTGTCGATGTCGATGGATTCCCTTCCTGGATAGTAGAGGCCCTGTGCGGGAGGGTGGACCGGTTCCGGAACATCGATGTCGACACCGCCGAATGAACGGAGGGCCCATTTCAGCAAGGATGCGTAGTTCTCATCCCCTCCGAGCTCGAGGTAGGCGATACCGTCGTTGTATTCATCAATGGAACGGGTGAAGAGGTGACAGAAGGAATCGGTGACACCCTGATCGGTACAATCCAACAGTGTGCACACACCGAAATCCGTGATGACCTTCTCCAGACGATCGAACTTCTTGAAGTAGGATGTGTCGCCGTGTACCTTCAGGGTGAGGACATCCGATCCGCGGACGAACTCCAACGCCTCGGCGAGGAGACGGGGATCGTCGTCCAGGTCGGATGCATCGAAGCAGCGGAACTCGAAGGAGTATCCCTCTGAGTTGAGCTCCCTCACCGCTCCGTTCATCATGTGGGCGTCCTTTGTACCGATGGAAATGTGGGCGAATCTCATGTGATGACCTCTGTCGGATTAGTTGGATTAATCATCCAATCTGTTTGAGGGTATATAACGATGGACATGGCGGTCATCTGTCCGAAAGCTCCTCGATGAGCTCCTCCGCCTGGAGATAGCGTTCCCTCAACCCCTCCAGAACATCATCGGGGGCGTCCCACATCCCCCTCTCGTAGGCTTCCATCAGGACGTCTATCATGTCCCTGGCCGCATGGGGGTTGCACTCCCTGATCCATGAATTGACATCATCATCGAGGACATAGTACTCCGCGAGACGCGTGTACATCCAATCTCCGATCACATCGGAGGTCGCATCCCATCCGAAGATGTACTCGAACATCTTCAGGATCTCCGTCGCACCCCTGAACCCGTGACGTCTGAGACCTTGCTCGTACTTCGGATTGACAACCTTGCTGCGGAAGACATAACGCGATTCCTCCTCCACCGTCCTCAGGACCAGCCTGTCCACATCCGCGGAGCATCCGATCACGGACATCGGTTTCCTCCCGCCGCTGGCCCATTCGACGGCAGAGTTCATGCCTCCGAGGTATTGGAACACATCATCGTTGTCGAAAAGGTCGTACTCCCTGCTGGTGCTGTTCTTCACGGTGATATCCACACCGGACAGTCTGCGCCTGTAGAGGTCGAATGCCCTCTCCCCGTAGACATCCTTCCCATAGACGTAACACCCCGCCTCACAGTAGTAGCTTCCCAGATCGTTCCTGTCCTTCCAGCAGGATGCGGTGATCAGATCGCTGACGCCCATGCCGTACTGTCCGGGGGTGTTGCTGAATATCCTGTATCCGGCGTTCCTGCGGGCCTCATCCTCCGGGATTCCCTTGGAGACCATGTCCGCGACATCCTCCCTCATGTGCCTGCGGATGGCGTTGTCCTCGTCATCCTCGTCCAGTGAACCCACCTTCAGCACCGCATCCTCGATCATCTCGGTAATGTTCGGGAAGGTGTCCCTGAAGAGGCCGCTGATGTTCACGGTCACATCGACCCTCGGTCTTCCGAGATCCTCCAAGGACACGATCTCCAGGTCTGTGACCCTGTTGCCGTATCCCGACCAGACGGGACGGACACCGAAAAGCCAGAGGACGTACGCCACATCGTCACCGCCGGTCT
>JAEDJU010000041.1 GCA_016296195.1 Candidatus Methanomethylophilaceae archaeon
GTGCAACCATTGCGAGAAACGCGGCTGCGGCGATTACCTTCATTCTGAACTTCAACTTTTAACCTCCATTTGGCTAATTTGACTTGAACAATCTGGTCATTCGTCTAGTGTATATTAATTCATCGGTGAACGAAATAAATCATTAGCCACCAGACCCATCCAATTAAGGGTCAATTAGACAATTGTCTAATGTTATAATGATGAATAGAACAAACAAGATAATCGTATATTACAGAAAAAGAGACGGGTGAAACCGGGATAAAGAAAGAACGGATGAGAGAGAAACGGAGCCGAAGCCCCGTGGTTTGGATCAGAGAAGGGATTTCGCCTCATCGGCGGACATGTCCAGGGCCTTGAGCATGTACTCCAGGGCCTTCTTGCCGTAGGGTGCACGGGCCTTGGGATCCTCCATGATCTCGCCGTAGCTGGCCATGACGTTGTTGTAGTACTCGATTGCGAACTCGGAGTACAGGGATGCGGACATGGACTCATCCATCTCTGCGGCCTCGCAGTATGCCTTCTCGGCCTCCTCGTACTTGTTGACGGAGATGCAGAACAGTCCGTAGGACTGGTAGTAATCCACACGCTCGCCGTCGAGCTCGATGGCCTTCCTGTAGGCCTCCATGATCTCCTCGGTGTCGACCTTGGCACCGAACATTCCGGATGCGTAGTTTCCGCACTCGGCCTTGTAGTACCAGCACTCTGCGTTCTCGGGGAACTCGGTGACCAGCTTCTTGAATGAAGTGTATGCCTTCTTGAAATCGCCCTCGTCCATCGCCTTCATCGCTGAGGCGAGTTTCTTCTCGGGTGTCGCTTCTGCCATGATGGTCTGATTGCTATGGGCATTAAAACCGTTTCTGAGAGGTTTTAAAGAGGGAATGTGACGGTTCCACCGAGCCAAACACAATCATCTTTTTATTATCAATAATGTGAATACATAATATGGAAGACTGGGAAGCCGTCCTTTCCGTCCGCGCCTTCGAGGATTACACGGTCAGGAAGATCCGTGTCCCCGAATTCAAGGAAGAGGACGCCGTGTTCTGTCTCGACAGATGCAGGGAGAACCTGTGTGGAAAATACGGGACCAACTGGGGTTGTCCGCCCGGAGTGGACATAGATCCCCAGGCACTCTATGAGTCCAGCTCATGTGCCCTGCTCGTCAACCGTACATTCTGTCTCGATATCAAGGACGAGGAGATCCTCGATGCCACCAACATGGAGATGCAGAAGATCGTCAGGATGATGGTTGTCGAACTAAGGAGCAACAACATCGACTGTATGGGCTTCGCGGACGGCGGTTGCAGGTACTGCGGCGTATGCGCATATCCGGAGGCATGCCGCTTCCCCGAGATGCTCATCCCCTCTGTGTCCTCACTGGGCATAGACATGAAGTCATATCTCAACGGAGAGGGCATACCGTTCGCATTCTCGGACACATGCGTGACGCTCTACGGGCTCATTTTCCTTCGGAAATCAGACTGATACACGTTTTTATAGAGCCACTTGATAGCGCCACGCGAAGGTCTGAACATGGACAGGCAAACCGTGGAGAGGGTCGCACGTGCGGCCCACATCAAACTGACAGAGGAGGAGCTCGACAGGTACAGCAGCGACCTCAGCGAGATCCTCACGTACTTCGAACTCCTGGACGAGGCACCCGGATGCGAGAACTGGGGAGTGAACCCCATCGAGGTCGCGGATGTCCTCAGGGATGACGAACCCAGGATGGACATCGATCCCGACCAGCTCCTCAGGGGAATGAACACCTACGAGGGATATGTAAGGGGGCCGAGGCTTTCATGAGTGCGGACACAGTCCTGTCCAAACTGAAGGAGATCAACGGGAAATACTCCATGTTCCACGCCATGACCGAGGACACATCGGCCGATGGCGCAAGTTTCCTATTCTCCGCGAAGGACAATCTCACATCCATGGATATGGAGACGTGCTCCGGTTCCAAGATCCTGATCGGATACAGGCCCGCGTTCGACGCCACATCCATCGCAAAGATGAGGGCCGCCGGAGGCAAGCTCATCGGGAAGACCAACATGGACGAGTTCGGTTTCGGAACCTTCTCCACCAACTCGGGACTTGAGGTTCCGAGGAACCCCTACGACCTGGAGAGGGCCTGCGGAGGTTCCTCCGGAGGATCCGCCTGTGCGGCGGCTGTCATCGAGGACCATGTGTCCCTGGGTGTTTCCACGGGAGGATCCATCTGCTGTCCCGCCAGCTTCTGCGGTGTCTACGGTATCGCACCCACATACGGACGTGTGTCCAGGTACGGTCTCATCGACTACGGTAACTCCCTGGACAAGATTGGGGTGCTGTCCGCCAAGGCGACCGACCTGAAGAAGTACATGAAGATCATCGCCGGAAAGGACGAGAAGGACCCGACATCCTGCGTCCAACCGGAGTTCAGGACCGATTACAGGATGATGAAGTCGGTCGCCATCCCCAAGGAGGGGACCGAGGGACTCTCCAAGGATGTGGAGGCTGCGTTCAAGGATTCCGTCGAGAACCTCGTGCGCATGGGCATCGATGTCGATTACGTGGACATGCCCTCACTCAAATACGCCATGCCCGCATACTACGTCCTGGCCACATCCGAGGCATCCACCAACCTGGCGAGATACGTCGGTATGAGGTACGGACAGCAGGAGGGTGACCTCTCCCTGAAGTTCGACGACTACTTCACATCGTTCCGTTCTCAGTACTTCGGTGACGAGGCGAAGAGGAGGATACTCCTCGGAACATTCACCAGGATGGTCGGATTCAGGGACAGGTACTACGCGAAGGCACTTCAGGTCAGGAAGGTCGTCATCGACGACTACAAGAGGATCCTCGCGGACCACGATGCGGTGCTCGCACCCACAATGCCCTTCACCGCACCCAGATTCGATGACATCTCCAAGATGTCCGCACTGGACTCATACAAGGCAGACTACCTCACCGTTCCCGCCAACATAGCCGGAACACCCCACATGTCCGTGCCCTGCGGATATGATTCCAACGGAATGCCCGTCGGAATGCAGTTCGTGGCCGACCACTGGAACGAGGATGTCCTGTTCTCCATGGCAGAGGATTGGGAGAAGGAGTTCGACATGAAGGCTCCGGAGGTGGGTGCATGAAGATCGGATTGGAGATACACGTGCAGCTTCCGACCAAGTCGAAGATGTTCTGCTCCTGTCCCACGACCGATGCGCCGGCACCCAACACCCATGTGTGCCCCACATGCCTCGGAATGCCGGGATCGAGACCCGTCCTCAACAGGAAGGTCCTGGAATACGGGATAATGCTCGCGAAGATGCTCGGATGCAAGGTCGCAGACACCACATGGTTCTCCAGGAAGACCTACTTCTATCCGGACATGTCCAAGAGCGTCCAGATCACCCAGTACGACAATCCCATCGGAGAGGGTGGAGTCTACTACCTGAACGGTAAGAAACCCATCAGGATCACCAGGATCCATGTGGAGGAGGACCCCGGGAAGACCAAGAGGGTCGGAGACCTGTCGTCCCTCGTGGACTACAACAGGTCCGGAATACCCCTTGCCGAGATAGTCACCGAGCCCGACATCGCCACCCCTGCGGAGGCCAGGGAGTTCCTCGGACAGCTCATCGCCGACATCAGACATGTCATCGACCTGCCCGGAGACGGTGAGAGGAGCATCCGTTGCGACTGCAACATCTCCGTCGGAAAGGAGAGATGCGAGGTCAAGAACGTCACCGGTCTGAAGAACGTGGAGAGGGCACTCACATTCGAGATGGTCAGGCAGACCAAGATCCTCAAGGCCGGAGGGAAGATCGACAGGGAGACCAGGCGCTTCGATGAGGAGAGGGGAGTCACCATCTCCGTCAGGAAGAAGGAGTTCGAAGCCGACTACGGATACATCGACGAACCCGACCTGGGAATCTACCACATCAAGGAGATGGCCGATGCCATCAAGATCAAGGAGAGTCCCCAGAAGATGGTCCTCAGACTCGCCGACCAGTACAAGATCGAGCAGAAGATGGCCAAGCAGCTTGTGACCACATCCGTCGGCCTGGCGGAGACGTTCGAGACCGTCGCTAAGGATGTGGATGTCCAGAACGCCATCAAATGGGTGGCCGGACCCGTCAGCGCCAACTGGAAGGCGATGGAGGAACGCGGAGGAGATGTCTCCGAGGTCATCCCCATCATCAAGAGGTTCGCTGCTGGAGAGATCACCGACACCGAGTGCGGTATCGAGATCAAGTGCATCATGACCGGTGTGGATGCGGAGGCCGCCAAGGGTGCATCCGAGGGACTCGAGGTTCTGATCAACAAGTACCTCGACGAGAACCCCGCGATCATCTCAGACTACCAGAAGAACGACAAGGCCGCCAACAAGGTCATCGGATTCGTCATGAAGCAGTCTGGAGGACAGTACTCCTCCGCAGAGGTCGTCGAGACCACCAAGAGACTGATAGAATCGAGGTTCTGATCCAATCCGGCCCCTGTGGCCGGCAAACCCCTTAACCCTAATTTTTGAAAGATGGTTCCGGCCAGGAACAGGTGAAGAGAACACTGGCCGGTGAAGGGCTCACTCCTTACGGTTGCCCTTCTTCCTGACGGTTTTCGAACCGACTATCATCACTATCGCCATCATCCCCTAGTATTTAGTTATTCCTAAATTTTTTTAGGATAACATTAATACAATCGGAGACGGGTGATAAGACCCCCACGGGAAGAACCCGCGGGGGTTTATGGTTTCAGAATCACTCGGAATCGTCCGAGTCCTCAAAGTCACCGAGATCGAGATCCCCTGCGAGGGAGATGATCTGGAGCTCCTCGAGCTTCTCATCGTCGATCTTGGACGGGGATCCGTCGAGCAGGGACACGGCCCTCTTGTTCTTGGGGAAGGCAATGACCTCTCTGATGGTGTCCTTGTTCAGGAGGATGGCGCACAGCCTGTCGATTCCGATCGCGATTCCTCCGTGGGGAGGTGCACCGTAGCTGAGCATCTCGACGAAGTATCCGAAGCTCCTCTCGATCCTCTCGTCATCCATTCCGAGCTTGTGGAACACGGCCTTCTGGAGTTCGGGGTCGTGGATACGCAGGGATCCGGAACCGAGCTCGTTACCGTTCAGGCACAGGTCGAAGCATGCTCCTCCGACGTAATCATCATCGAGATCGTTCTCGGGAAGCACGAAGGGATGGTGGAACGCATCGTACTTTCCGGAGACGGGATCCACTTCGAACATGGGACACTGGTCCATCCAGAAGAACTGGAACTGGTCCTTGGGGACGATGTCCAGGTCCTCCGCCACCTTCTTCCTGAGGAATCCGGCACTCTCATAGGTTGCCTTCCAGGGTCCGGCGACGATGAACAGGAGGTCACCCTCCTCAGCGCCCATGGTGGTCTTGATGTTCTCGAGGATCTCGGGTGTGAAGTACTTCACGATGTTGCTCTCGAGCTTTCCGTTTACGCACCTCATCCAGGTGAGTCCTCCGAGTCCGACCTTCTTGGCGTAGTGGATGTAACGGTCAACATCGTTCCTTCCGATCTTCTCGCCTGCGATATCGGCCTTCAGGTTCATTCCGGCGACGATTCCGCCCTCGGCGAGGATGTTCTGGAAGATCTTGTAGGGTGCATCCCTGACGACATCGGTCAGCTTCACGAACTCGAGGCCGTACCTCATGTCGGGCTTGTCGGATCCGAACCTCTCCATGGCATCACGGTACGCGATGTGGGGGAAGGGTGTCTGGAGATCCTGTCCGTAGAGTCCCTTCCAGATGTAGGAGACCATTCCCTCCATCATGTCCTGGATGTCCTTCATGTCGACGAAGGACATCTCAAGGTCCAGCTGGGTGAACTCAGGCTGCCTGTCCTTCCTGGAGTCCTCGTCACGGAAGCATCTGGCGACCTGGTAGTAGCGGTCCATGCTGGCGACCATGAGCATCTGCTTGAACTGCTGGGGCGACTGGGGCAGGGCGTAGAAGGTTCCGGGGTGGACCCTCGAGGGGACGACGTAGTCCCTTGCTCCCTCGGGGGTGGACCTTCCGAGGATGGGGGTCTCGATCTCGAGGAAACCGTTCTGCTCGAGGTACTGCCTTGCGAGGTGGACGAGCTTGCTCCTGAACTCCATGGCCTGGATCATCTCGGTCCTCCTGAGGTCGAGGTACCTGTACTTCATCCTGACGTCCTCGTTGGGGAGGACTCCCTCCTTCTGGTCTCCCAGCTCGAAGGGGGGTGCTGCGGATTTGTTGAGGAGCTCCGCATCCGTGATGAGAACCTCGATCTCACCGGTGGGGTTCCTTCCATCCTCGGTACCCTCGACCCTCTTCCTGACGATACCGTCGATGGACACGACGGACTCACGTGTGAATGTCTTCATGATGTCCGAGATGCGCTGGACATCGGTCCCTGCAGGGAGGTCCTCGGGATCGAAGACGATCTGTGTGATACCGTACCTGTCCGCAAGGTCGATGAATGCGACCCCTCCGTGGTCCCTGGAGAATCTGACCCATCCCTGGAGACACACCTTCTTACCGAGGTCCGCGGCCCTCAGCTCACCGCATGTGTTTGTTCTTCTCATGAGAGCGCCTCTATTACTATATCGCACGCTATTTAGGAGGGTATATAAAAATGGTGGCGATGGTCGATTGAAGGGCCACATCACCACAAATGGGAGTAGTTGTGGAAGTTCCCGATCACTCCTCTCCGAGGATCGGGGGGATATAGCTGAAGGGATCCTTCTTGATGCCCAGGATGACCGATGTGTTGGTCTTCTTGACACCGTCGATGGCGTTTATGGCCTTTACCGCCGCGGAGAACTCGTCCCTGTCTATGCAGGCGATCCATGCCATGCAATCGCTCTCCCCTGTGACATCGAAGATGGATAT
Organism: Candidatus Methanomethylophilaceae archaeon; assembly: GCA_016296195.1. Taxonomy (GTDB): domain Archaea; phylum Thermoplasmatota; class Thermoplasmata; order Methanomassiliicoccales; family Methanomethylophilaceae; genus Methanoprimaticola. Next base: position 6,865 of record JAEDJU010000041.1, read on the forward strand.
GACCTGGGGGATCTTCGCGATCTCATCCTGGACGGAGACGACGTTCTCGGCATAGACACTGACCATTCCCATGTACTCGAAACCGAGCTTCATGTAGTCGACACTGGCACGATATCCCTGGATGACTCCTTTGGACTCGAGGTTCTTGACCCTCTGGATAAGGGTGGTCGGGTGTACGTTGAGCTGTTTGGCTATCTGCCTGTATGAGCCCTGGCTGGATCTGCAGAGCAACTCGATTATACGTTTGTCCAGCTCATCGTAGTCTTCCAAGGACATTTGAATCTCCCTAGTGCCTGAATCTATTAGGATGTATAAAGGTTGGTCGATAGAAATCCGGGAAATCCGTAACACACGGTATTTATCGGACGGTGCGGATGGGGCGGACATACAACAGGCGATCGATATGGCAGACGAGATCTTCAGACACGACGGATACACGTTCGAGTTCGAGGCACACGTCGTCTCGGTGAATGGGGACGAGGTTGTGCTTGACTGCACCGCATTCTACCCCGGAGGAGGCGGACAAGTGTGCGACACCGGTTCCATCCGCGGCAAGGCGGTGACTGAGGTCTTCTACAAGGGTGACGAGATCGTTCACATCGTTCCCGGAAACGACCTGAAGGTCGGAGAGAGGATATGGTGCAGCGTCGATTGGGACAGACGCTACGACCTCATGCAGGGACACACCGGAGAGCACCTGCTCTTCTGCTCCCTGAAAAGGCAATGCCCGGACCTCACGATCACCAAGATCTACATCTCACCCGAGAGCAAATACGTCATCGTCAACCATGATCTCTCCTGGGAGCAGATCAGGGCGGCCGTCGCCTTCGCCAACCAGGCCATCAGGGACAACCTACCTGTCACCAAGAGCATCATGGACAGGGATGATCCGGAACTGGAGAACGTCAGGATAAAACTGGACAGGATCCCCGAGGGGGAGCAGATCTCGGTCGTCGCCATCGGTGACATCGACCTCTCCGCATGCAGCGGCGTCCATGTCATGGAGACCTCCGAACTGGAGATGCTCATCGTGGACCGCAAGGTCTCCGCGGGAAAGGAAGGGGTGACCATAGAGTTCAAGATAGGCAACGCCGCGAAGGATGCCGCCAACAACCTGGCCGTGACCGCCCTGGAGATCGTCGATGAGATCGGATGCAAGACCGAGGACTCCCCCCGTGCCGTCGCCAACATGAAACACGAACTGGAGATGGACAGGAGGATGCTGAAGGATGCGGTCCGCACCATACTCTCCTCCGTCCAGCCCGAGGATGTCGGAGGATGCCCGGTGTTCTCCGCGAGGATCCCCGCCGCGGACAGGTCCGTGATAACCGATGCCGCTGAATCCGCGAAATCCAAAGGCGGCGTGGCGGCATACGTATCCGTCGGAGAGACAGCATCCGTTGTACTCGCATCCGGTGACAAGAGGGTCAACTGCAAGGAGATACTCGGCAACGTCCTCAAGGAATTCGGAGGAAGGGGCGGCGGCAAGCCGGACTTCTCCCAGGGCGGAGTGCAGGATGTGGCCGTGGCGGACGATGTCCTCAAGGCACTTGTCGATGCTATGAAAAAATCGCTGAGTTAAAGAAGGGAAAGAGGATAGGTGTCGAACATGGCCGGCGGAATGAGAATGAACGACCGTCAGATGAAGCAGGCGATGAAGAAGATGGGCATCAAACAGACGTCCATCAACGATGTCACCGAGGTCATCATCAGAACCAAGACGAACGAGATCGTCATCAGGGGCGCCGACGTCGTCTGCGTCGAGATGGGCGGAAGCAAGAGCTATCAGATCAGCGGTGTAGAGACCGTCAGGGAACTCGGTGCCGCGGGAGAGGAAGCACCTGCCGTGACCTTCGCATCCGAGGATGTCGATCTTGTCATGTCACAGACAGGATGCGACCGCGAGAAGGCTGTCGAAGCGCTGACCGCAACGGACGGACAGCCCGCAGAGGCCATCCTGAAGATCATGTCGGAGTGATAACATGTGTTTGGCAATACCCGGAAAGATCGTGAAGATCAACGGAGAGATGGGGGATGTCGACTTCGGAGGCGTCACCAGACAGGCCAACCTGTCCATGGTCGATGCAAATGTGGGGGACTGGGCAGTCGTCCACGCCGGATTCGCAATCCAGGTCATGGATGAGGAGGACGCTCAGGAGACCATCAGGCTCTGGAACGAGGTCCTCGACAGCGATAAAACCGAATTCTGCTGATTCCAAGAGGGGTCCGAAAGGGCCCCTCCGGGATCAAAGTTTCTTCTGTATCTTCCCGTCCTTCTTCTTCCTGATCACTGTGGCCCCATTGTTGGATGCCACCTTCTTTGCGTAAGCATCGGCCTCGGCCTTCGTATCGAAACGCCTTATGGCCTTGGTGGATCCGGTCTTCTTGACCTGCCATCCTCCATCCGGATGGGTGCAGACCACGTACGATGCCTTCCTCGGAGTGCTCGCCGTCTCCTTGACAGGGTCTTCCTCCAGAGTCTCCGTCTTCTTCGCCTTGGGTGCTGCCTTCTTGGTGGTCGGTGCCTTCTTCTCGACCGGATCATCCTTCGGAACGTCTGCCTTCACGGACTTCTCGGACACATCGGATCCGACCTTCTCATCCTCTTTCCCCTTCCTCCTAAAAAAAGCCATGTTGACCAAAGAAAGAATCGGATATCGTGTTCTTAAGAGGAATGGTGGAATCGACGGAATGTCCGAACATTCCTGACGTCTGGGCAGAGAAGGTGAATTGCTCTGGATGTGATTTCATACATTCCTCCGGAGGGTCTGCGATCTGTTCCGGATGCCTGTCTTTTTCATCCCGAGATCACCCGTCCCCCGTTTCCACACATCTACGGAATGGACTGGGGATGACTTATACGAAAGTTTTAAATAGTTTGCAGATATCCCATGTTTCGGTATGACGGCCAAAGCGGCGGGGTCACACCCGGTCCCA
>JAEDJU010000042.1 GCA_016296195.1 Candidatus Methanomethylophilaceae archaeon
AAGCGTGATATCCACCACCATGGTCACCCCCAGGGAGATCACCAGGGACCTCATCAGTCTCTTGGATACAATGCACCAGAACCCCGACACCAAGTTCTCCGACATGATCTCCGGACGCAAGGTCACCGCGGACAGGAACCCGGACGACGACATCATCGAAGACCTGGACATATGACGGACCACTTCGCAGACCTGCCCTGGTTCCTGAAGGAGTTCGTCTACAACAACAGATGGGGCTCGTTCAGGGAGATCCAGACCAAGGCGTTCGACATCTTCAAGGGATGCGACGACCACATCCTCATCTCGGCCGGTACAAGCAGCGGTAAGACCGAGGCCGCCATGTTCCCGGTCATCACATCATTGTACAACAACCCCCCGGAAGGTATCGGTGCCATGTACATCGGTCCCCTCAAGGCGTTGATCGACGATCAGTTCGAGAGGATGGAACCGATCCTGAAGGATTCATACATCAACATCACCGGATGGCATGGGGAGGCATCCAGGACCAGGAAGGATGCCCTGATGGAGTTCCCCTCCGGAATACTCCAGATCACTCCAGAATCCCTCCAGAACCTGATAGCCGACGATCCCACCAGGATAAAGAGGCTCTTCTCAGAACTCAGATTCGTCATCATCGATGAGGTCCACGCGTTCATGAACTCCGAGAGGGGGTTGCAGTTGCTGTGCTGCCTCCAGAGGTTGGAGGTGCTGGCGGGATGCGACCCCAGGAGGATCGGACTGTCCGCCACGATAGCGGATGTGGATGCCGCCGCCGACTGGCTCACCGCCGACACGGGAAGGAGAACACGGATAGTCTGCGACCCCAGGTCGGGGGACAGGGTAGTCGACATCAGATATCACCGTATCCCGGGACCCGAGAACGATGACACCGAGAGGAAGAGGGCCATCACCAGGTACTACAAGGACCTCTACAACCTCGTCAGGGACAGGAACTGCATCATATTCGTCAACAGCAGGTCCGATGCCGAGACAGCAGGGAGATCCCTGAGGAAGGTGGGGGAGGTCTACGGGGACAAGGACTTCATACACGTCCACCACGGGAGCATATCCAAGGAGTACAGGAAGATCGCCGAGGAGGCCCTGAAGGATCCCACGAGAAAAACCGCAGTGGTCGCCACCGTGACGTTGGAACTTGGTATCGATGTGGGGGGATTGGACTCCGTGGTTCAGATCGAACCCCCATACACCTGTTCGAGTCTCGTGCAGAGGATGGGTAGGTCCGGAAGACGCGGAGGCAGTCAGATAATGACCGTCATGTGTCTGGAGGACCCGGAGAGATGGTGGACCGACGTCGAAGGTGTGAACATGGACCTGGTCAAAGCCGTGGCCATGGCCGAACTCTCCGTGCAGGAGGGATGGACGGAATGCCCCAGGAACCCCCAGCTCCCCTACGGACTGCTCTACCATCAGACCATGGAGTACATGAAATCCGGTGCGGGAACGAAGTTCCCCATGCTCGTGTCGGATGTGCTGTCCATGCACCCCTTCAGGAACATCACCAAGGATGATTACAAGACATTGCTAAGGCACATGCTGTCCATCGGCCATCTGGAGAGGATGTCCGACGGGACACTGTTGATCGGACCCAAAGGGGAGAAGGCTGTCTTCCACAGGGACTTCTGCTCCGTGTTCACCGTGAAGAAGGAGATCGAGGTCGTCTGCAACGGCAAGACCATCGGATCCATCCAGGACATGCCCGAGGTGGGGGAGCCCATCCAGCTGGCCGGACACGTGTGGGAGGTCACCGGGATCAAGGCCAGGGAGATGACCGTGGAGGTGAAGGAATCCGACGGGACCGCATGCAACCCCTGGAGGTCTGGAACACCACCCATAGACACCGTTGTGGTGAGGAGGATGCTGGAGATCCTCAGGTCCGACAGACAGTACGATTTCCTGGACGAGGCCGCGAAGGAGAGACTGGAGGATTCCAGAGGGGTGGCGAAATACCTCGGGACCACGACCCTGGTCACCGAGACCGATGACGGTGCACTGAGGATCCACCCCTGGCTGGGCACCGTGCAGTTCGACACCCTCAGGAGGATCATCAGGACCATCGACGGCGTGTCCTCGATGAGCTACTTCTCACCATACTACATAGATGTGAGAGGTGACATCACAGAGGACGAACTGATCTCCGGGATAGAGGCGTTCCTCGAAGACGGTGATAGGTTCCTGCTGATAGAGCAGAACGACAAACTGAGATTCGGGAAGTTCGATGCGTATGTCCCCGATGAACTGCTGATGAAGGCCTTCGTGGAGGACAGGCTGGACTGCGACTTCGATCTGGACATCTGATGTCGAAGAAGATTGTGGCTGAGGAGTGCCCACCACCACATCTCCATCCAACTTTCAGGAAATTATTGGGGGGTTCAATCGAAGGAATTTGTATCGACCCTACCAATACCCTACCAGCAGCCTACCAGATTGGTAGGGTATTAATATACACATGGACATCACACATCATGCATCTACCCAGGAATCCTCCTGATATCGACTCAATATTATCAGATGGACAAAAATCCAAGGATGTCCTTTCCGAGGAGATAAAGGGTTATGCCAAGGATTTCAATAGGAAGTACCTCCATTGGTCGGAGGTACGTTTCAGAGAAACAGGGCCCTTCGATCCCGATACTGTATGGACCAGAATGAAACTGGTCCGCATGGACAGCAGTATCACCCTCGTCTTCGGCGAAACGCACTACAATTATTGCATCACGGACAGCATGATGAGAACCCTTCACGAATTCGATATGAGGGCCTCAGTGGGTTTGTTCCCGGAAACAGTCGATCCGCATAGGAAGGTTTACTACTCCGTCAGCTCACTGATGGAGGAATCAATCGCATCCAGTCAGATCGAAGGTGCAATAACCACTTCCAAAAGAGCCAAAGAGATGCTACGTAAGAACATCCCCCCTAAGGATAGATCCGAAAGGATGATTCTGAACAACTATAATGCCATGCGGTTTATCAAGGAACATCTGGAGGAACCACTTACACCGGATCTCATTAAAGAGATACACAGAATTGTAACGGACAGAACACTGGATGAACAATATAGAGGTATGTTCCGTGACAATGATGATGTCGTCGTGCAGAATTCACTTTCTGGAGAGGTGTATCATCAACCAATCCCCAGAGTACAGATAGAATCAGCCATAATGGAACTGTGTAGTTTCATCAATGATGAGAGTGAATTTCTTCATCCTGTCATCAAAGGCATAATCCTGCATTATGTCATCGCATTCATCCATCCATTCGAAGATGGTAATGGACGTGTTGCCCGTACCCTGTTCTACTGGTATGAACTCAAAAGCGGATATTGGTTGATGGAATATCTCTCACTCTCAAAATACATCAAAGAACACAAGGGAAAATATGAAGACTCATATATTTTCGGAGAATCTGACGACAATGATATGACCTACTTCATCCTGTATAATCTAAAGGCTCTGATGGATTCTGTAGACAGATTCGAGGATTATCTGAAGAGAAAGATGGATGAAGAACGTACAATGAAGGTCAGACTGTCAGACTATGGGCTCAACGACAGACAGGTGCGTATAGTCACGGGCCTGATCAATGGTGACACGATAACGGTCAGATCCATAGAGAACCAATACAAGGTCTCATTGAACACCGCCAGATCCGACATCAAAACACTGATCGGATTGAATCTGCTGACAGAAACTGGAAGGGAAGTGAATATGAAAGTATATTCATGGTCAGGGAAGGAATGATGGATCCGGAGATCGGAGGGATCGTCGACCGCCTTCTCAGGTCATATTCCACATACTATGACATAGAGACCTGCGACGGACAGGACCTTGTCGCCAGGGCATGCTTCCATTCCCGTGGGGAGAAATACATCCTGACGAGAAGCGTCAACCTCTGGTCCGTGGAGGATAACGAGTATGTGTTCTTCTATGCCGGCGACCACCTCGACCCCGAGGGGCTGGAACGTGCAATACGGATGTCCAGCGATATGGGTCTGAACATGATAGAACCGGGTCCGGAACATCGTTCGTCCATGATAACGACCATCCTGATATTCGGAACCATGGACGGAAACTGCAAAAGAACCATTAAATCGTACAGAGAACATAGGAACTTCGGTTTCATGCTGAAGGGCTGGATGGACCACCGTGTCGCAGCCTTGGAGACATCGACATCCGCGATCATATCCAATCGTGCGGGCAGGAACGTCGCAAGGAACCTTGACAACGTGACCAAAGCATCATCACGGTGAGACGTTTGAACGGCGCAATACTGCTGATCGCATCCATCATCATCCTGATCCTCGGATACACATTCTACGGACGTTGGCTTGCAAGAAAATGGGGGATAGACCCGTCGAGGGAGACACCCGCCCACACCGAATACGACGGCGTGGACTTCGTACCTGCGAAGCCGTCCGTGCTGCTGGGACACCACTTCTCGTCCATAGCAGGCGCAGGTCCGATAACCGGACCCATCCAAGCGGCGATCTTCGGATGGATCCCCGTGACGTTATGGGTCATCATCGGAGGGTTGTTCTTCGGAGCGGCCAACGACTTCGGTTCTATGCTGGCATCCGTCAGGAACAAGGGGAGATCCATCGGAGAGACAATATCGGAGAGCATGGGGCCCAGAGCGAAAAGGATGTTCCTGATCTTAGCCTATCTGACGCTCATCCTCTTGATATCTGCGTTCGCATCCATCGCCGCCGACACATTCGACGGCACCACCCCCGATCCGTCCCAGAACCTGACGAACGGCATGGCGGCGAGCATATCCATGCTGTTCATCTTGGCATCCATCGTATTGGGGATCTTGATGAACAGGTTCAACCTCTCATCCGCCTCCAGCGCGGTCGTAGCCGTGATCATTCTCCTGATCTGCATAGTCATCGGAATGAACCACCCCATCTACATCCCCGGGGACGTGTGGATATGGGTCCTGGCAGCATACATCGTTGTGGCATCGGTGATACCCGTGTGGATATTGCTCCAACCACGCGACTACCTGTGCTCGTTCCTCCTCTACGGGATCATCGGAGCAGCGATCGTCGGAGTCGTCATTGCCAATCCATCCCTGTCCCTGCCCGGATTCACCTCCTTCGAAACCAAACTGGGATATCTGTTCCCGGCGCTGTTCATTACGGTTGCCTGCGGAGCCATCTCGGGATTCCACAGCCTTGTGGCATCCGGTACGACCGCCAAGCAGATCGACAATGAACGCCACATGCTGCCCATCGGATACGGCAGCATGCTGATCGAGTGTGTGATGGCCATCATCGCACTGATTTGCGTCGGCATACTGTACTCCAACGGGAACATGCCCGACGGCACCCCCACGCAGATCTTCGCGAAGGGTGTCTCGTCGATGCTCTCGTCCATCGGTCTGCAGAACTACGAGGCGACCACATACAGCCTCGTGATACTCGCGGTGTCCGCCTTCGCACTCACCTCCCTGGACACGGCCACCCGTCTCGCACGTTTCATGCTCCAGGAACTCTTCCTCGAGAAGGACCAGAAACCCTCCGACCTCGAGGGGGCCAAGCGCATCATCGTCAATCCCATCGTGGCAACCCTGTTGACGGTCGTCCTGGGGATGACCCTCGCATCGGTGGGATATGAGAAGGTATGGGGTCTTTTCGGTGCCTCGAACCAGCTGCTCGCCGTCCTCGCCCTGCTGGCCGTGAGCGCCTGGCTCGGGAACATGGGCAAGAGCAACAGGATGCTCTACATCCCCATGATGTTCATGCTCGCCGCGACCCTGACCTCGCTCCTGTTCTCGATGGGGAACCGCATCGGGGATCTGACATCCGGATTCGATGGTGTGGCGGCCGTACAGCTGGTGATCTCCGCGATCCTGTTCATCATGGCGGTATTCCTGATGGCCGAGGGACTGAAGGTCCTCAATTCCCAGAAGCTGGCGAAACGCGGAGAGAATGCGTGAACACCACGTTTCCGATGGAAGAGCCTATCTAAAGTGACCCTATGGACTGGATACTGTCCCTCGAAAGATGTCCGAGATCACATTTAACGGCGACTGCTCAGACGGATCCTCTGATAGGGAGAGGTCTTACTATCCCGGGTATAATCCAAAGCGCCTTCAGACACAAGGGATGAGACGACTGCCTTCAACGAATTTGATTGGGATTTATACCCCATGAGCTGAGATAGTTCCTTCATCGTGACCGATTCCCTTTCGGAAAGGATGGACAGCACCTCATCGATGATCTCCTGCCTTGTGCGACGTGGCTTCTTCCCATCATCAGACTCCACAGGTGCATCCAGAACCTCTTCAGAAACATTCGACCTGATGGAGCTGAGGTAATATCTGTGGACCGGCAGGACGACAGTGAAATAACTGCGGTCATGATCCGTAAGGAATGACGGTGGATCGGAACCGTTCATCTCCATGGACTCAATGATCAACGGGACCCCCGTGTTCTTCCCCTCTGCAAGATCCAACTCCTTCAGATAGCTCCCTATCCTCCTGTTGCGATACCTCTTACTGATCAAACGTCCCTTGCGGAGATCCGCATCTGAAATGGACCTATCCGGGCCGGGGATGCTGGTGATCTCCATCCGATCACGTGTGACCACAATGGTGATGGGTTCGGGGATCTGGTAGCTCTTATGGTAGACGGCGTTCGATATGGCCTCCTCTATGGCCACCATGGGGTAGTTGTAGAAACGTTCGGCCTCGGGGCGGTCCTCCAACTTCAACGTCTTCTCCTCGAGAACAGTATTCCTGATAAAGGAAACCGCACCACGTATCTGGGCATCCAAGGGTCCGAGGAATTCCTTGGTGGTCATGTCCCTACCTGTCGGATCAGGCTTCAGGGTCACCTCTATACGGGCCTCTCTGAAGAAATCATCCGGACGCTCGTTGAAGAACATCAGGGCCACGTTGACCGGGTGCTGATTCTCCGATGGTCCATCGATCAGATGCATCCTCTCGGCGAGAGTCTTCATCGGCATCGAGTACATGTCCTTTGATAATGAACTTCCTACGATGGACAGATAATTCTCGATGATCGGGAGTTTGAGATCGGACAGCCGGGCCTTCTCGTTCATACGATCATCGAATGGGATCGTCTCGGATATGCTGAAGAGTTCCTTGACCTCCGATTGGGATGCACGTACCGTACTGCCCATCTTTCTGACGTAGTATGATTTGGTACTACCTCTGCTGGAAAGGGAGTCGGGACATTTGTAGGGACGGTCATTACCACCGGGGGCCCATATCGCGAACAGAGTCTTCCCCTCGAAATCGACAATATCGGTCCTTGGCGAATAGCTGGGCTCTATCATCTTGCAGTTGTTGATAAGTTCCTTGTTCATCCGATCAATGGAATCGCGGGATACTCCGACTATATCGTCAGACGGCATACCGTCCTTCTCATTCACCCCAACAACGATGTATCCCCCACCCAGATTATCGAAATCGTTGGCAAAAGCACAGATGGTGTGAAGGATCTTCTCTGGGTTCCACCCCTTTTTGTATTCGATGCGTTCATTCTCGATAACACCTTCAGTTATCAATCTTCCAACATCCTGGGGTATCACTGTCTTTCACCTCTACTTAGACTTATACTTAGACTTATACTTAGACTTATACTTAGGCCTAGACTTACCAAAGAACGAAATGAGGTAAACTCAATTTAACAAAAAACCTGGTAATTATTACACAAATTCCTCATTTTTTTCCCACAAAATCATCAGTTTTCCGATACTAGCTAGAGACCGATTGTCGTCGGAAAACCCAATACTAAAAAACAAAGATGTTGGTGAAAAATCAACCAAGAAATAAGTAAAGAACCCCCGAAAGGGGGAAGTGGTTGGAGGATCAGTTCCCGTGGAACAGGCACTTGGTCTGGTACTCTGGCTCGCTGGAGACATACATTCCCAGCTTCTTGTAGAGCCCCTCGTCCACCTGGGAGATCACCACGGACGAATGCACATCGCATCCCCTCAGCGAGGGCAGCTTCGCGAAGGCCTTCTCCGCCACGGGATCCGTATTGGCCGCTATGGACAGTGCCACCAGCATCTCGTCGATGTGGAGACGCGGGTTCCTGTTACCGAGGTAATCCACCTTCAGCCTCTGCATGGACCTGATGACCTCGGGCGATATCAGCATCACCGAATCATCGATCCTTGCGAGGATCTTCAACGCGTTCAGGATCATCGCGGATGATGCGGTGAGCAGGGGCGATGCCTTCCCCTCGACGATTATGCCGCAGGGCATCTCCGCCGCGACCACGGGACGCTCCGTCTCCGTCATCCTCTCCCTCACAACAGACACCACCTTCCTGTACTCCGGAGAGATCCCGGCACGCTTCATCAGAAGCTCGGATTTAAAGACCATCTCGTCATCGGCCTTACCCTCCCTCCTGTCCCTGAGGATCGCGAAGTACCTGCGGACGATCTCGTTGTTGGCCGCCTTGCGCACAGCCTCGTCATCGACGATGCAGTTGCCCGCCATGTTCACACCCATGTCGGTGGGGGACCTGTAGGGGGATTCACCGGATATGCCCTCCAGGATGGAGTTCAGGACGGGGAAGATCTCCACATCCCTGTTGTAGTTCACGGTTGTCTTGCCGTAGGCCTCCAGGTGGAACGGGTCGATCATGTTGCTGTCGCTGAGGTCGGATGTGGCCGCCTCGTAGGCGATGTTCACAGGATGACTCAGGGGGAGGTTCCATATGGGGAACGTCTCGAACTTGGCGTATCCCGCGGGAGTGCCCCTCTTGTTCTCATGGTACAGCTGTGAGAGACACACCGCCATCTTACCGCTTCCGGGCCCGGGTGCCGTGACCACGACCAGGGGCTTGGTGGTCTCCACGAACTCGTTCCTGCCGTATCCCTCGTCACTTGCGATGAGGGGTATGTTCGACGGATATCCGGCTATGGGGTAATGCCTGTATACCTTCAATCCGAGGGCCTCGGCCTTCCTCTGGAACCTGTCGGCGACCTCCTGACCGTTGTAGTGGGTGATGACGAGACCACAGACGTGGATTCCCCTGTCCCTGAAGGAGTCCACCAGTCTGAAAACCTCGGAATCATATCCTATTCCGATGTCCTTGCGGATCTTGTTCTTGACTATGTCCTCGGCGTTGATGACCACGATGGCCTCCGCCTGGTTGCCGAACTCCATCAGCATGGAGATCTTGCTGTCGGGTTTGAAACCGGGGAGCACGCGGGATGCGTGGTAATCATCGAAGAGCTTGCCTCCGAACTCGAGGTACAGCTTTCCTCCGAAGTGCTCTATGCGCTCCCTGATGTGCTCGGACTGCGTCCTGAGGTACATGTCGTTGTCGAATCCGCCGTTCATTGCGTGTGCATCCGCTGATTCGGTTTAATATGTTGGGTGTCCGAAATAATGACTGGATACGTCAGAGTGACTGATGTGGATTCCAATGGATGTGAGATTTCCGTACCGAATCAGGATGTCAGCATGATTGTGAAGCGGATCATCGACGAGATTGATCAGGAGGATTCAGACCTGTTCGTGGAATTGAAAAGAATGGCCTTGGATCATGATGTGTGATGATTGGATTATTATCCGTTCTCACAGCGTACAAATGAAGACAAAGATGCTCGGAGGATGAGTAAACCGGAATGCATCCCTTCGAACTACATATGCATCCGTTCATATCATATCGCATACTGCGGTGGGGTATGAAGATAAAAGTGGATGTCAGCCGCGAGGAGGCGGAGGACATCAGGTGCTATGCGGAGGCCCACGGGGTCTCGATGGCCGATGCGGTGAAGGCCAC
>JAEDJU010000043.1 GCA_016296195.1 Candidatus Methanomethylophilaceae archaeon
TTTCGACACGCTGTCCGATACGGCATCGAATCCCCTCCTGAGGATCCCTTTCAGCCCGTCATCATCGAACACGACACCCGTGGATGAACCTGTGAGGTCCTCATGGTCGTATCCATGGAATCCTATGCAGTGACCCGATATGCGGGAGCAATCCAGGACCTCCGCGGTCCTGCCCTCCACGAAGAACGTTGCCTTCATGCCGACATCATCCAGAACATCCAACAGGATGTCGAGACCCCTGTCAGCGGATGAGAAACGGGGGGATGTGCCCTCCCCCCGGTCGATGGACCCTGCTGCGACGGACCCCTCCATGGGAAAGTTCACGTCACGGTCCAGGTCCACCGTGAATATCAGTTTCCTGGTCATCTCCTCAGGGGAGTGGATGACACCCTCTTAAGGAGCATGCCCTCGATGTCCATCGGGGGATACTTTATGGCCGTCTCCCTGGCACGCTTGAGCTTGGCCTCGTTGTCCGCGTAGATGGTGAACAGGACATCCCCAGTCTCCACCCTCTGACCCTTCTTGAGATGGATCATCAGACCGGCACCCTTGTCGTTGGGTGCCCCTGCTGCCTTGGCGATGGCCACCACATCCTTGTTGTGGATGTTGTGGATGTATCCGGACTTAGTGGATACGATATCCTCATGGTAGATTCCGGGTTTGATGTCCTCGGACCTGAGCTCCGGGTTGCCTCCCTGTGCCGCCACGATCTCCAGGAACTTCCTGTGAGCCTCTCCGGAATCGAGGATCTCCCTTGCCTTGACCGGACCGTTCGGTATGCCGGCCATCTCCAGGATGATGCCTGCGCACTCGCAGGCCTTCTCGATGACACTGGCGGGATGCTTCTGACCCTCGAGGATACTGATGCACTCCCTGGCCTCCAAAGCGGGACCGACGGCGTTGCCCACGGGCTGGTCCGCATAGGTTATCGCACACTCCACATGGATGCCGATCTTCTCCCCCAGGTCCATGAGGTCACGGGCGTAGGCCCTGGCGACGTCCAATGTGGGGACCTTCGTTCCGGCACCCGTGGGGATGTCCACGAGAAGATGCGTGGCGCCCACGGCGACCTTCTTGCTCATGATCGATGCGAGCATCTGTGCACGGGGGTTGATGCCCAGGGGATGCTCGATCCTGATGACCATGTCGTCCACTGGGGCCAGGTTCATACCTCCACCCCATGCGAAGACACCTCCGACCTCCTCGGACACGCTCTTCAGTTTCTCCGCGTCCATGAGGACATCGCAGAAGACCTCCACGAAATCGGATGTCCCGCATGCGCTGCTGATGGCACGTGACGAGAGCTTGGGGATCATGATCCCTGCTGCGGCGACGATGGAGACGACGATGGGTGTGATCTTGTTTCCTGGGATTCCTCCCAGGCTGTGGAAGTCGAACACGGGCTCCCTATCGAACTTGATGATATCACCCGTCTCCGCCATGGCGACGGTGAAATCGGCGATCTCATCGATGTCCATCTCGTTGATGTACAGGGCGGTGAGCCAAGCGGAGATCTCAATCTTGGACAGCCTGTTCTCCAGGATATCCTCGACGATGGCACGGATCTCCTCCCTCTCCAGCTTCTCGCCGTCCATCTTCCTACGGATGGACCTGACGGAATCCGGCTTGGGTGCGTACTGGACGTTCACCACATCCCCGTCATCCACACCACATCTGTCCATGAGGCTGCGATGCATCAGGACGGCACCCTTCTCGACGAGTGTGTCTGACCTGCTCACCAGGGCGACGATGGTCCTCTTGCCGGTGATGCTCACACGGTCGTTCTCCTTGACACCGATCTCCAAGCAGTCATCGTCGTGAAGCAGGACCATGGGCTCCGAGGAATCCACATCGCAGAACCTCGCCTCCAACTTCATCTGGATCCCCACTTCTCAAGGGCGAGAGCGAGCTCCCTGTGATCCTTCGCATACTCTGATGCAGGTATTCCCTCGAAGGCCGCATCCACCGCCTGACACATGGCCTTGGCACCTCCCCTCACACCGTCAGGATGTCCGGCGACACCGCCTCCGGCCTGGATCTGCACATCGAATCCCGAACGCTCGATGATGGAACCGACGATTCCGGGATAAACACCGCCGGAACACACGGGCATCACCGTCCTGTACGGGACATCGTCACCGAGGCAGGCCCTGAGGTTGCTGTCCTCATGGGCTCCCGCGGACATCTTTCCGACACCCAAGGTACCGATGTGGAGTGCATCCCCTCCGCACATGCGGACGAGCTTGGTCAATGGGAGCATTGCCACTCCATGGTGGGGATCCTTTGTGAACGCACCGTGCATGGTACGGTGGACATGGATCGGAACCTTGATCGACGGGTCCTCGGCCAGGGCCTGGACGGCACCGAAACCGCAGGTGATGACATCGACCATGATCTGCCTCGCACCCCATCCCTGGACCTTCTCGGCCAACTCCACGATCTTGTCACCGCGTGTGCTGACGTTGATGGCATGGAGCATCCTGTGCCCCTCCTCCTCCAACCTGTCCAACGCCTCGGCGACCTTCACGGTCCTGTCCTGGATGGGACAGAACGGCTGGTCCACGAGGGTCTCGTCGTCCTTGGAGTTGGTCAATCCTCCGGAACCGGCCTCGTAGACATACTCGGCGGTCTTCTCCGGGGAGAGTCCGATCTTGGGCTTCACTATGGTGCCCACCAGGGGCTTCTCCGGACGTCCGAGTGCCTTCCTGATTCCCTCGGCACCGAACTTCGGACCCTTGAACTGTGATGTGATGTCCTTGGGGAACGTGACATCCTCCAACCTCACACCGTTGAGGGCACCGAGTCCGAACAGATTCCCCGCGATGACGCTGAGGATCTGGGGGACGGATCCGACCTCTATGCTGAAATCGTCCACGGGGAACTCCGCTGTGACGACATTCCCCGCGATATCGATGATCCTGGCCCCGAGTCTCTCGAAGATGGAACTGTCCAACGTGGAGATCCCCGTCCAGGTTCCGGTGGACTGCTCTGCGGCGATTGCCTCTGCGGCCTTCTCCATGGGAAGGTCCGTTGACACGCGGTATTTGCATATGACGTACCTGTCGGGATCCGCGGGCTCCCCCAGGTGGAGATACGAGTAGTTTTCCATGTACGATCACTCCTTGAAAAGCGAGTCCCCGAACTGCCTGACCATGATGTCGTAGACGGAGCCGGGTGATATCATCCCGAGCTCGGTGATTATGGCATCGATGTACTTGGCGGGCGTGCTGTCGAAGACGGGATTGAACACCTTTACGGAATCGGGGATCTCCCCGGGCCTGACGACCTCGGAGATGTCCCTCTCCTCTATGGTGACCATGTCACCGAAGAGGGTCATCGGCGAGAACTTGTATGTCTCGCTGCAAACGTAGAACTGAACACGGGCCTCGTTCGCCGCAAGGGCGAGCTGGGATGTGCCCACCTTGTTGATGAGTGCCCCGTGGGATGTGATGGTGTCGGCCCCGACGAAGACCTTGTCGGTCCTCCTCATGACCGTGCGGACGGCGCTGTCTATTATCATGGTGACGTCCACCCCCGCCTTCGCGAGGTCGTTGACCGTCAGGATGCCCTGCCTCCAGGGACGGGACTCGGTTGCGAAGACCTTTATGTCCTTGCCCTGCCTGTGTGCCTCCTTTATCACCCCGAGGGCGGCACTGCTGTTGCAGTGGGTCATGATGGTGTCCCCGTCGGAGATCCTCTTGGCACCGATCCTGGCGATGGTCTCCACCGCTCCGAGTGAGCGCCTGACGAAATCCTCTGAATTGGATATCACCGTCTGGACGGCATCATCCAGGGTCTTGGCCTCGTCAACTCCCTTCACGGTCGCATGAACCCCGTTCCAGAGGGATACGGCCGTAGGTCTCGAGTCCAGGATGACCTTGGATGCGGCGGAGAGCTCCCCCCTGAAATCCTCCAAGGTGCCTCCGGAATGGTTCCTAGCCATGTCGCCCAGAGCGGTTGCCCCTGCCCTGGCGATCTTGCCCGCACCGCGGATCGTCATGTCCCTGATGCGGTCTGCCGTTTCGATTACTGCTCTGTCCACGGATGTGAATCTGCCTTCTGGGTAATATAAAGGGTGCTGGTAGAAACACGAGGAATCCGTAGAATAGGTAGAGACGGTGATCGCACGGAATCATAGAAAAACGGGAGATGGAAAAGGGTTTGGGTAAAAAGTTTCAGGATCTTGATCTCGGATCTTACATTCCCATGGCCTTCTTGACCTCTCCGTCGAGGAGGAGCAGGGTCATGAAGACGTAGATGATGATTCCGCAGATTCCCATCAGGGTTCCGATGGGGAATCCGACCAGCATGACGATGTTGGCGAGGATCTCGATGACGAAGATGACCAGGAGGATGATCCAGAGGATCTTGTCCAGGGTGGTCTCCTTTCCATCGTTGATCTTCTTTCCGCAGTAGCAGATGATCAGACCGAGGATGATGCCAATGACACCGCTTCCAATGTAGGAGTGGTTACCGACTGCACCACCGATGATGTAGAAGACACCGCTGATGATGCTGATGACTCCGACCACATTGACGAAGCTGGCGAGGATATCGATCTTTGCGGAGATAGCTCCGGAACGGACCTTGGATCCGTACTTGAAATAGATGACTGCGGTGATGATGAGTCCAATGGCTACAACGATACCCGTGTAGTCGACCCCGTCATCCGCTGTGGCGGCTGCAACGACGTTGATGATTGCGGCGATGACTTCGACAATCGCAACGATGATCATTGCAAGACCTGCATTTTTGGGCTGGTCAAAGAATGACATACCCTCCGTATGATTCTAACGGATATTTAACATTAGCTTACTTTTTCGTGCAATGTAGAAGTTGGCGGATTATATATAAAAACAACAGGCCCAAGTTATATACGTAGTTCGATAAACGATATCCGTAGGGAAACATCGATAAAATCAGACCGAAAAAGTAGGAAAATGGTTTGGGAAGAGGTTTCCAGGGCCTGTGCTTACATTCCCATCTTCTTCTTCACGTCCCCATCCAGAAGGAAGGCGGCCATGAAGAGGTAGATGACAGCGTAGCAGATGGACGAGATGATCGAGATGACGTCTGCTCCGTTCGTGAAGATGTTGACGAAGTTCACAATGAACAGGACGACGAAGACGAGCAGCAGGACGATCCACAGGATCTTGTCGAATGTCGTGGTCTTTCCATCATCGATCTTGGATCCGATCCAGATGACGATCAGACCGAGGATGATCATGATGATGCTGTCCCAAAAGCTGATGGAGCTGATGATTCCGCCGACGGCGTTGAAGATGTTCACGACGACAGTGGTTGCTCCGACGAGCCTGACATAGTTTCCGAGGATGGAGATCTTGGTGGAGATCGCCCCGGTGCGGACCTTGTTTCCGTAGAGGAAGTACATGACGGCTGCGATGAGCGCTCCGATTCCGGCGATTACATACCCGACGTTCTCGCCGAGTCCGCCGTCCATCGTGGCACCATCGTAGATCTGGAGGATACCCGCGATGATCATCAGGACTCCGATGATCGTGAGGGCAGCCCAGTGATCTTGGTGTTGTCGAAGAATGACATATTTTCAACGACTTATGCAAATATATTTAAGCGTTATCAAAAAAACCACATAAACGTCAATCAATAAGTGTTTTAATCACGATTTCACGAGCCTTATCCATACCGAACGACAGATAAACGGCTCCGATGAGAGCTTCGAACGAATCCGCACGCATGTTCTCCTCCACCTTCTTGGACCCTGCCAGACCCCTGTGCCCCCCTCCGACGCGCATCGCACCGTCGACGTCCACACCTTTCGCCAGGAGCCTCTCGGAGATCATGTGGTTGCAGACCTTGTCCTGCTTGTAATCGGTCATGGCGCCCTCCCTCAGGTCGGTCGACCTGTAGACGATCTCGCACACGAGGAACTCCAAAACGGCATCACCCAGGAACTCCAGCCTCTCGTATGATTCCACGATGCGGGGCGGATCCATGTCGCGGGCCTCGTTGGAGTAGCTGTCATGGGTCAATGCCGAGCAGAACAATGCCATCTGCTCCTTGGTCAGACCCCTGAAGCAGAACGGCTCCTTGGCAAGGAACTCGCGGACACCCATCTCGAAATCGGACTCCATGTCCTCCGGATATGAAAAGGACGATATAGGCATATCCGAACGCCGGATGGACCATCGGAACCAACCTAGGACACATTTTTCTATGAGCCGAACATAGAACGGTTCATGCCAGGAAAGAAGCGCCTCAGAATGAGGGGTGTCAAACACTCCACCAAGAGATTGGAGGACGAGCTCCTGGAGCGCTCCAGGGCGCTCTCGGACGACCCGGGTCTCCTCAGACCCCAGTGTGCCGGAGGATGCAGGAAATGCGTCTTCGACAAACCGTTCAAGGCGATAGATTCCCTGCAGAAGATCAAGAACAACCCTGATGCCCTGATCAAGGAGGCGTCGAAGTTCGGAGGGGACGACCTTGTCCGCGCCTACGCCGGAACCGTTTCCCTCGCCGCCGCCGGGTCCGTACCCATACTCGGTACTGCGAGTCTCGGAGGGGAGAAGGTCTCCTATGCTGTGAGGGGGACGGTCGGAGCCGACAAGCTGATCGGATGCCAGTACTACACGGACCCGAAGATCAGGATACTCCTCTACAACCAGATGATCAAGAAGCACAAACTCCACCTGTACTCCTTCGGAGACGAGATCGTCTGTTCGGACGACCCCAACATGCCCGAGGACTACCTCTACGACACCTTCTGGGAGACCCCGTACGAGTTCCCCGACGACGGTCTGACCTGCGGACACGACACATCCGCGGTGCTGGAGCTCAGGATCAAATCGCTTGACCAGTGCATCAGGATATGCGAGAACTGCGCCAGGGACGTTTCCACCGTCCAGTACATCATCTCCAGGCTCTCCGCCGTGGACCCCATGGACGACATCGAGGTCCGTGTGAGGCACAAGTTCCACTCCGAAGGGGAGAAGGACTACGTGGAGGTCAAGGACGACCTCCTGAAGAGGTACATGTCCGGGGAACTGAAGGACAACACACTCATATCCACCGTCAAGAGGACGAAACTGGGAGACCTCAAAGAGGCGGACACCGCCACCTACATCATCGGGACCAGGAACTACGGATCCGACCTTGATGCGTTCATGAAGGACATCACCGGGGAGGGATCCGAGGTGGAGACGATCAGGAAGTTCCTGTCATCCAACAACAGGGCCGTCGTGGTCAAGACCGGCAGGTCATCCGAGGTCCTGTCCGTCCTGTGGGAGAACGATTGGAGAGAGCTGATCGTGACGCACACCGACAGGGAGACCCTGGCGAAGGTCGGGGATGTGTCCAAGGGACAACCCATCAACATCCTGAACATGGCCCATGACATCTTCGTCTCCGCGGACGTGGTCGCATCGCTTCCGGAGTTCAAGAGACCCGGACCGATCACCGCCATCGCCGACAGCCTGGCCAAGGCGGCGAAGGTCGGAGGGCTCCCCATGCTCACCAAGACCGCCGAGCGTACCGGGATGAAGGACAGCAGGTCCCGTTCGGTCACCGCATCCTTCCTCAAGGCCATGGGCGCGACCGAGATGCCCATGAAGCTCAGCAAGGATGAGGCAGAGTTCGCAGATTACCTCGTACCGTTCGCGAAGAACGTCATCGCCGCATCGGGCGAGAAGTACCGCGAGGACATGAACACCCTGCTCACTGCGGCGAGTTCCGGCGAGAAGGTGTGATGCGGACATCCGCAACATAATGTGAGACGGACGGTGCGAAGGACTTCACCTCGCGGATACCGATGATCTCGTATCCATCGGATCCGCACGCACCGTCGAATATCCCCCTTATCTTCTCCTTATATTCATTCACGTAGAACGTGTCGTGATAGTGTATGATCCCGCCGGGACGGATCATGCGAAGTGCGGCCGGGAGGAACTCGGATGTGGTCTGGACATATCCCATCAGGATGCGGTCCGCGAACGCCCTTCCCCTCAGGTCCCTGTTGTCTCCGAGGATCGGGATCACCACATCGGAGACCTCATTGTCCTTCACGTTGCGTACAAGGAACCCATAGGATTCCGGATTCTTCTCGCATGCGAAGACCCTCCTCGCACCGGAGAACTTGGCCAACGGAAGAGTGAAGTAGCCGATACCGGCGAACATGTCCACGACCGTCTCCCCCGTGCAATCGAGATTCCTCATCCTCATGCGCTCATCGGTGTTCCCTGATGCGAACATCACCTTGGTGACGTCGAATCCGTACCTGATGCCGTTCTCCAGACGAACGGACTCCGTCTCGGTCCCGTAGATGATGTCCATGCTGGGCCTCCTGAACTCCCCGGAGACACCGCGGACATCGGCACAGACGGTCTTTGCACCCAGGACCTCGGCATAGGTCCTGCCGATCAACTCCTTATACGGTTCGCATCTGGGATCCATGCGGACGATGACGATATCCCCCACATACTCCCAGTGATCGGGGACTATGCCATCCAACTCGGGATACTCCCTAAGACGGTCGGCTATGCGCTCCTGGGGACTCCTACGGTCGAGGGTATGAGCATCGCCCTCCATCATCTCCAGTCCCATGTCCCGGACGATACCGATGGACTCCGGCAGGATCGGAACGTACCTGTACGAATCATCCTTGGATATCTTGGCATGGAGGTCCACATGACCATCCGACATGAGCGATCTGATGATAGGTCCGGCATCCCCTGTGGGGATCTTCGCGAAAGTGACTCTCTTCATAGCAGGCACCTCAGGGCCAACGGGATGGCTGCGAGGATGTTGGAAGGATGTTTCATGATTCCGCCGACGACGTCCGACGGGTGATCGAGACTCAGTTCATCCAAAGCGGACCTGACCTTCTCCCTGGAGGCGTATCTCCCGGCACGGGACAGGTCATCATCGTCCAACCTCACGAACATGCGCCTCAGCCTGTATGCACGGTCCAACTCCCTTCCGACCTTCTGATACCAGATCCTGTCGTATCCGGACAGGGCGTGTTCGTCCAGAGTGTCGCGGTCCAACGCATCCGTGAGGACATCCCTCAGTATCGGGACGGACTGGAATGCGGGATAGAGACCTCCCCCGGACACGGGCTTGACCATGCATCCCGCATCCCCTATCAGGAGACACCTGTCACCGTGGATGGTCCTCCTCCCTCCGAGCGGTATCTTCCCGCTGTACATGCGGATGATCCTGTCGGATGCACCGATATGATGCAGGAGGTCCATGAGATGATGGTACGGGGGCCCTGCCGACCATGATGTGCAGAGTCCGACACGGGTGAAATCACCGCATGGGATCTCCCATGTGAAGAATCCCGGTGCGAACCTGGAACCGAGATGGATCCTGAATAGGTCCTGCCTCTCCATCCTGACGGAGACGTCGGCCTGTATGCCGCGGACATATTCTCTGGGAAGATTGTCGCCCAGGGACGATGCCACCCGGGAGCTGTGACCGTCGGCACCGACGATGGCCCTGGATCCAACCATCCCATCACCCGTCTCCACCTCGACATGGTCGGTGACGGAATGGGAGAGATATCTGGTGTTGTACCTGTACTCGGCACCGACATCCATGGCGGCATCCGCCATCAGCGAATCCAGCTGGCCCCTGTCGACCACACGGGCCTTGGGCCAATCGGAACGGACCTCGACGGTGTTCCCGTCGGGGAAAACGACCTCCGCCCCATGCAATGTGTTTAGGATGTCCGGGCGGACCCCGGACATGGAGATCACGTCATCCG
>JAEDJU010000044.1 GCA_016296195.1 Candidatus Methanomethylophilaceae archaeon
ACATCGATTATTCGGACTACAAGTACTACAAGGACCTGACGCCGGTCAGTCAGAGATGTCAGGACACGACCAACCACCTCAGGGACAAGCAGTTCGTCACATACAACGACAAATTCGTCCTGAAGTTGGCATCCGTCATCAAGAACATGACCTCCGGATTCACGGACTACCAGAGGATGGACTTCCTCCTGTCCTTCACGCAGTACATCGAGTACCAATCTGATGATGTGTTCACCGGATACGAGGAGTATTGGAAGTATCCCGTGGAGACACTGTACGACCAGGGAGGGGACTGCGAAGACACGTCGATCCTGTTCTCCGCCATAGCGGAGGCGATGGGATACAACACCAGCCTACTGCTGTTCCCCGGACACATGGCCGCGGGAGTGGATCTGGACGGAAACTACGGAATCTCCAAAACCTACTTCGAGACCGGGGGATACAGATTCTACTACTGCGAGACCACGGCGACGGGATACCACGTGGGTGACAAACCGAGCAATGTCTCCAACAGTGCGACTGTGGTCAAGATCTGTACCAACAGCTAATGAGAAGGAGCCGGGTGAACCCCGGAGAAAACTGTTTGGCCCATCCCGGGAATGTTCTTCCCGGGATCGGGCATCACATCACGATTCCACCGTCGACGTTGACGATGGTACCTGTGGTGAACGAGGACTCGTCGGATGCCAGATAGACGTAGGCACCGGCGAGCTCATCGGGTTCCGCCATGCGTCCGAGAGGGGTCATCATGGCGAGGAACTGCCTCATCCTCTCATCGGTGAACTCCTTGGCCATGTCCGTTGCGACTGCACCGGGTGCGACGGCATTGACACGTATGCTGTAGGGCCCCAGCTCCTTGGCACAGGACTTGGTGAGACCGTTGATCCCGAACTTGGATGACGAGTAGGCAGTCTGCATCTTACCTCCGTATGTTCCGACCATGGAACTGGTGTTCACGATGCTTCCTCCTCCGTTCTCCTTCATGACACGGGCGACCTCCCTGATGATCTTAAACGGACCGACCAGATTGATGTCGATGACGGATGTGAAGTCCTCATCGGTCATCTCCAACATGCTCTTGGTGGATGTGACACCGGCATTGTTGATCAGGGCATCGATGCGTCCCCACCTGGAGACGACCTTGTCGACCATGTCTTTGATCTGAACGGTGTCGTTTACATCGAAACCGAATCCGACGATGTCCGCATCGGGGAACTCGGCCTTCAGTTTGGCCACGGCCTTGTCGGCCGATTCCTGTCTGCTTCCACAGAGAGCGACCTTCGAGCCTTCCCTGAGGAATGCCTTTGCGATCGAGAAACCGATACCGCGGGATGCACCCGTGATGATGGAGACCTTTCCTTCCAACCTCATGATATCATCTTCCCGGGAACCGAATTCCCGGAACAAATAACGGTAACGGCGTTGAAAGGATATGAAACCATGCTCTTAGTCAAGTATCTCCCGTTGTGACCACATGCGGGCACAACGTATGGCATGTTCCCACCCACGGATCTTCCCCATACGCTCCATATCGGACATCCTCGGTACGAAGACCCTGTCCACGGAGGTCTGTATCTCGTCCCTGTCCCTCCAGAAACCCACGGTCAATCCCGCGAGATATGCGGCTCCGAGTGCCGTCGACTCGATGCAATCGGGACGTTCCACACGGAGACCGGTGATATCCGCGAGGAACTGACAGAGGAAATCGTTCGCACTCGCACCACCGTCAACCTTCACCGAACTGATGTCCACGCCGGAATCCGCCTTCATGGCCTCTATGACGTCGTTGGCCTGGAAAGCGATGGACTCCAATGCGGCCCTTGCGAGATGGCAGCGGTTGGTGGAACGGGTAAGACCCATGATCATGCCCCTGGCGTTCTGATCCCAGTAGGGTGCACCGAGACCCACGAACGAGGGGACGAAGTAGCAACCTCCCGTGTCCTCGACCCTGAGGGCCATGCTCTCGGTCTCGGCGGATTCCTCGATTATCCCCAGCTCATCCCTCATCCATTGGACGACCGCCCCCGCGATGTATATCGAACCCTCTATGGCGTAGTCCGTACCATCCTCGGATGACCATGCGACCGTGGTCAGGAGACCGTTGGTGGACATCCTCGGCGATTCCCCGATGTTCATCAGCATGAACCCGCCCGTTCCGAAGGTGATCTTCACATCACCTCTGCCGTAGCACCCCTGTCCGAACAGGGCCGCCTGCTGGTCCCCGGCGACACCGGATATCGGAGGAGATATCCCGAAGAGCGATGGATCGACGTTTCCGAATATGTGACCGCTCGGATGGGCATCGGGGAACATCGTGCGGGGGATGCGGATGGCATCGACGATCCCGTCGTCCCATTGGAGTGTGCCTATGTTGAACAGCATCGTGCGTGATGCGTTGGTGTAATCAGTCGCATGGACCGCACCGCCGGTGAGGTTCCATATCAACCATGTGTCCACGGTCCCGAATATGAGGTCCCCCGACTCCGCGGCATCGGATGCCCCGGGGACGTTGTCCAGGATCCACCTCACCTTGGTTCCGGAGAAGTACGCGTCTATCTGGAGTCCGGTCCTCCTGAGGATCTCCTCTGAATATCCGCCCTCCCTCATGCGCTCGCATATGTCGGCGGTCCTCCTATCCTGCCAAACGATGGCGTTGTGGATGGGGATGCCGGTGTTGCGATCCCATACTATCACGGTCTCACGTTGATTGGTGATACCGAATGCGACACATTCTCCCGGATCTATCCCGGGTTTGGAGAGGCAATCGGAGATCGTCCTCCTGCAGAGCTCCCAGATCTCCACGGCATCATGCTCCACCATACCCGGACCCGGATAATGCTGTGTGAGAGGCTCCTGGGATACGGCGAGGACAGATCCCTCCCTTGAGAACAGCATGGTGCGGACACTCGTGGTCCCCGCATCTATGGAGAGGATGTATCGGACCAAGGGCCATCACTGCCTGTAGATGTCGTCGAGGGACACCAAGCGGATGTTCCTGTCCATCACCGCCAGCTCCTTCAGTTCACTGGAGAAACCGACACCCGAGAACATCATGTACATCCTGTTGGAACCTGCGATGGACCTGCTGCGGTTCACGAGAGTATCGTAATCCTTCTTGCCGAGCATATCGCCGTGAAGCCTGCACATGGAGACCGCGGTACGGTTCACATCGTTCTCCACAACAGCGGCAACGAAATCCACGACATCATCCTTGGTATCATCCCTCTTGCGGAGCTTGCCGACGAAGGAATACCTGAAGTTGAGGGTGATGTAATCCATGCAGACGGTCTTGAAGGACCTCTCCAGATACCTGTCAATGTCCTTCCTGGCCCTCTCGTATGCGGCATCCGGTGAATCGAACTCGATCTGATGGGTGTACCTGTTCACCACCTCGTAGTAGAACCTCAGGATGTTGCTGTGGATGCTGTAGACGGACCTCTTGGATGGACCGGATGAGACCTCCTTGATGACCATGCCTTTATGCTCCAGATCCTCCACTGCCTTGGTGCACACGGCCACACTGAGCTCGGACCGGGACACTATGTCCTTGAGGCTCTCCGCCCCGGTGGCCATCGCCGCCAGGACCTTCGAACATGCCGTGCGGAGGGTGGTCTCCGAATTGACCATGCTCTCCACCTCCAAAGACAGGACGGACAGGTGGTCGAAGAACTGTCTGCGTATGACATCGAGGGGGTCCCCATCGAACATGCTGTGATAGGCAGGGGTCCCACCTATCGTGCTGTACACGATGAGTTGCTGCATCGGCGTGTATCCGGGATGGAATCCCATGCAGTCCCTGTAGCTCATGGCCTTCACATCCAGTGTGTAGTAGAACCTGCCGAACAGGGAGTTGTCGGTGTCACAGACTATGAGCATAATCTTTGTGGAGTTGATGTCACGGTTCATGAAGGCCCTGAGATAGGACGTGAACTGGGGGAAGTTCTCCACCAGGTCCGAGTAACGGTCTATCACGACAACGACGGGCTTCCTGGCGCATACCTTCTTGAGGATCGGGAAGAGGTCCTCGATGTCGTCTATGATCACACCCTTCCCGCTGTACTCCGAAAGGGAATGGGACATCTCCTTGAGGTTGTCCTCTCTGAGGCCATCCATACCCGAGAGATAGATGTGGTTCTTGTCCCTGCAGAACTGTCTGATGAGGGTCGTCTTGCCGAGATGCCTGCGTCCGCATACCGCACACGACACGGGCACCTTCTGATAGACCGAATTCAGATACCTAAGTTCCTCTGCACGACCCACAAACCCATCCATGAAACCCCGTATCGTTTATGGAGAATTAAACATTGGTAAAGATACGATGTTGGACACATTCGCACATACTTCGGAAACAACCGAAATATAGAATCCCGCTATTTTATAAACGGAATCCGACGGGAAATCCAGTGACAAGATGGACGACATACTGTTCATGATGGTATTCCCGTTCATCGCCGCTGTCCTCCTGCTGCTGATACGGAACGACCGTGCCAGGGCCTTGATCACGGAGGTTTCCGCGGCGGTGATCATACTGTCCTCACTGGTGGTAGCATACAACCACTTGGGGAACCCCGGGGTGTTCGAACTCGAGTCTGAGCTGATAGATGGACTGATGTTCATCGTGGAGCTTGCGTTGGGACTCGCGGTGATCTACCTCGGAGTCAAACACAAGAAATACGCTGCATCCGTCCTGGGTGCTGTCCAGATAGTCATGTCCCTGTTCTTCGAGTTCTGTCTCGCAGGGAATGTGTCCGTCACCCACACCATATACATCGATGACCTGTCGGTGATCATGGTCCTCATCATAGGGATCATCGGAAGTCTGATCACAGTATACGCTGTCGGATACATGCAGGACTTCCAGGAACATCTTAGGAACGAGAAGGACCGCAGACCATGGTTCTTCTTCCTGATGTTCGTGTTCCTGAGCGCCATGTTCGGGATCGTCCTCTCGAACAGCCTCACATGGATGTTCTTCTTCTGGGAGATAACGACCCTGTGCTCCTTCGCACTCATAGGATTCACGAAGACGGAGGAAGCTGTCAACAACTCGTTCAGACAGTTGATACTCAACCTCATCGGAGGGATAGCTTTCCTCGCAGCCAATATCATACTGGCCGACCAGTGCGGACTGCTGGAACTCGATGCCCTTCTGGTCTCGGACACCGCGGACAAGTACATCCTCCTGCCTGTGGCATTGCTGTGCATAGCCGGCATCGTGAAATCCGCCCAGATGCCGTTCCACACATGGCTCCTCGGTGCCATGGTGGCACCCACACCCACATCGGCACTCCTGCACTCATCCACCATGGTGAAGGCGGGGGTGTTCATGGTGCTGAAACTATCACCGCTACTCCATAACAACATAGTGGGATACATGGTGATGACCGTGGGCGGCCTTACATTCCTGCTGGCATCGATGGCGGCCATATCGCAGACGAACGCCAAGAGGGTGCTCGCATACTCCACGATAGCCAATCTCGGACTGATAGTCGCATGTGCGGGTGTCGGAACCCCCGAGGCCGCATGGGCTGGTATCATGCTGACCGTGTTCCACGCAGTCACGAAGTCCCTGCTGTTCCTGTGCGTCGGAACCGCGGAACATCACATCGGAAGCAGGGACATCGAGGACATGGACGGATTGTTCGACAGGATGCCCAAACTGGCCAGGATCATGCTGGTCGGCATCGCTGCCATGTTCCTCGCACCTCTGGGGATGCTGATCTCCAAGTGGGCCGCACTGACATCCTTCGTCGACAGCGACTACATAATAGTCATCGCGTGCATCGTCTTCGGAAGCGCGGTCACATCGTTCTACTGGACGAAGTGGATGGGGAAGCTCTCGGTCGTGGCATCCGGAAAGGGGAATGTGGAGAGGACAATCCACATCCAGGAGAACATCGTCCTGATGACACTCGTGGTCCTGACGGTTGCGATATGCGCATTGTTCCCCCTGATGTCTGAACACATGATCGTACCGTGGTTGGACACCTCGTTCGGATACGTGCCCGACGTGCTGGCGGCACCATTGTTGGAAAACAACTACCTCATCCTACTGATCATGCTGTTGGCACTGATCCTGATATTCGTACCGTTCTTCGGAAGGGGAACGAAGAGGAGGGTCGTACCCAACTACCTCTCGGGAGAGGGACTCTCCAACAACACCTACACCGGATCCATGGGCGCAACCGTGGAGGTGGGGCTCAGGAACTGGTACATGACAGACTGGTTCGGCGAGGAAAGGATCCGTCGCATCGGTGAGGTCCTGACCGCATTGACCATCGTGATCGGCATAGTCCTCGTCGCTGGAGGTGCCTCCATATGAGCGATCTCGATTGGATCATCGTCGCACTAGCCTATGCCGTACTGGCCCCTGTGGCCGGATGTATACTGGCGGGAGTGGACAGGAAACTGTCAGCCAGGATGCAGGGTAGAAGGGGACCGCCCATCCTACAACCCTACTATGATGTCCGCAAGTTCTGTGAGAAGGAACAGATCACATCCAATGGGGTCCAGGACTTCTATGTCGGATGCTACCTGCTGTTCGTGATCATCACCGGAATCCTGTTCTTCGCCGGACAGGACCTGCTCCTGGTGATATTCACCCTGACACTCGGGGAGACGTTCCTGATCCTGGCCGCATACTCGTCCGGATCACCGTTCTCCCAGATAGGTGCCCAGAGAGAGCTCTATGCGGCCATGGCGTTCGAGCCCATCTTCCTGCTGATGGCCATATGCCTGTACCTTCAGACCGGATCGTTCACCGTCTCAGACATGATCGGAAGCGGTGGACTCCCATCGGTCATGGTGATCGGAGCATTCCTCGCATTCGTGATCGGACTCACGATCAAGATGAGGAAATCACCGTTCGACCTCAGCATGTCCCATCATGCCCACCAGGACCTGGTCAGGGGTATGACCACGGAGTTCTCCGGAAGGACCCTCGCCATGATCGAGGTGTCACACTGGTACGAGAACATCATGCTCCTGGGAATGGTCGCACTGTTCATCGCCGACGGAACGGCCCTGATGGCGGCCATCGGAACAGCACTGGCGATCGTGGTGTACATCCTCGAGATCGCCATCGACAACGGATTCGCCAGGATGACCTGGCAGAGTGCCCTGAAGAGCGGATGGGCGATCGCACTGATCCTCGGTGTGCTGAACGTCGCCGTCCTGCTCTATCTGTGAGGTGAGATGATATGACATACACTACGAAATCCCCTTGGATACTCCACTATGATGCATCCAGCTGCAATGGGTGCGACATAGAGGTCCTGGCGTGCCTCACACCGCTCTACGATGTGGAGAGGTTCGGGATCATCAACACCGGCGACCCGAAACAAGCGGACATCCTGCTGATAACGGGCGCCGTCAACGATCAGAACAAGAACGTGGTCAAACAGCTGTACGAGCAGATGCCGGAACCGAAGGTCGTGGTCGCTGTCGGGATATGCGCCTGTTCCGGAGGTGTGTTCAGGGATTGCTACAACATCCTGGGAGGAGTGGACACGGTCATCCCCGTGGATGTGTACGTTCCCGGATGCGCTGCGAGACCGGAATCGATAATCGATGGCGTCGTCAAAGGTCTGGCGGTGCTCGAGGAGAAAACGAAGAAACTGAAGGAGGCCCGGAGATGAACCAGGTGTTCCAGGAGGTGGATTGCTCCGAGATCCCCTCCCTCGCGAAGAGGATGCATTCGGAGGGTTACCGCATGGTGCAGATCTGCGGTGTCACGAAGAAAGGGGAGACGGAGATGGTCTACTCGTTCGACAGGGACCATGAGATGGTCTGCTACAAGGTGCATGTGCCGTTCGGTACATCCGTCGGAAGCATAACACCGGAGTACTGGGCGGCTTTCGTCTACGAGAACGAGATCCACGACCTGTTCGGTGTCGAGTTCACCGACAGCAGACTGGACTACAAGGGCAACTTCTTCAGGATGTCCGTGAAGACACCCTGGAAAGGAGCCGAAGACGGTGATGAGGGGGCATCCTGATGGGAAAGCGCACGATAGTACCGTTCGGACCCCAGCATCCAGCCCTGCCTGAACCCATACACCTGGACCTCGAACTGGAGGACGAGAAGGTCGTCAGGGCGATCCCCTCGATCGGATACGTCCACAGGGGGTTGGAGAAACTGGCGGAGACCAGGGACTACGAACAGATGACGTACGTCATGGAGAGGGTCTGCGGGATCTGCAGCTTCGGACACAGCTACGGATACACGGGTGCCGTCGAAGGACTGATGGACATCGAGATCCCCGACCGCGCCAGATACCTGAGGGTCATCTTCCATGAACTGTCCAGGGTCCACAGCCACCTCCTGTGGTTGGGACTCCTGGCCGATGCCATGGGATTCGACTCCCTGTTCATGCACTGCTGGAGGATCCGCGAGAAGGTCCTGGATGTGTTCGAGGAGATCACGGGTGCGAGGGTCATCATGTCGTTCTGCAAGGTGGGTGGCGTGAGGAAGGACGTCTCACCCGAGATGCTCAGGAAGGTTTCCGGCGTCTGTGACGAGATCGAGGAGGAGGTCAGGAAAACCGGCATGGTGTTCATGAAGGACACGTCCGTCAGGAACAGACTCGTAGGGAAAGGGATCCTGTCCAGACAGGAGATCATCGACCTTTCCGCTGTCGGCCCCGTCGCCAGAGGTTCCGGAGTGGACAATGACGTCAGAACAACAGAATCGACATACAGGGCCCTGGGATTCGAACCCGTACTCAGGGATGAGGGAGACTGCTACTCCAGATGCATGGTCAGGGTGGATGAGCTCATCCAATCACTGAACCTCATCAGGAATGCGATCAAGGACATCCCTTCAGGAGACTATCAGGTTCCAGTCAAAGGGCCTGTTCCCATAGGGGATTTCGCCTTCAGGGTCGAACAACCCCGCGGAGAGGGATTCTACTATGTCCAGGGGAACGGGACCAAGAACCTGAGCCGTGCCAGGGTCAGGACTCCTACCAACATCAACATCCCCGCATTGGTGAAGACCCTCCAGGGATGCGACCTCCAGGATGTGACCATGCTGGTGCTCACGATAGATCCCTGCATCAGCTGTACGGAGAGGTGAATCCGATGGCCATAATGAAGTTCGGAGGCAGGATCGCCAGAAACCTGTTCTCGAAACCCCCCACTCTCAACTACCCCGCTGAACCTAGGGAATACACCGAAAGGACACGCGGACACATATCGTTCGACCCATCGGACTGCATCCTGTGCAACATTTGCGGAAGGAAATGCCCCACCAATGCCATCCATGCGGACAAGGCCGCCAGGACGATCACCATCGAAAGGATGGGATGCGTCCAATGCGGATACTGTGTGGAATCATGCCCCAAGGCATGCCTCATCATGGAGAGGGACTACACAGAACCGAACACGACCAAGACGACGGATGTCTTCCAGGTTCCAGTCAGGGAGAAACCGAGGGAAGGAACCCAATGAAACATGAGGGGGTCCGCATGGGCCTCCTCAATTTAGGCTATCCTAAATATTAAATAGTTTTTTAGGTATTCCTAAATCATGGA
>JAEDJU010000045.1 GCA_016296195.1 Candidatus Methanomethylophilaceae archaeon
ACGAGGATATGCTCAGTCCATAGGACAGGAATCCCAACACCAACGTGATGCAGATCAGGGCGATCCCGGGGATGGGGTTTCCGAGGTACAGGGCGACCGCCAAAGATCCCAGTCCGGAGAAGATTCCCTTTACAGTGGTTATCTGTATGGGATCCTTCTCGGAGAGCCTCCTGGTGCAGTTGTTCTCCAAACCCCAGCAGAAGCAGGCACCGAGCACGAGGAGTGCACCGGGTGACAGGACGAATCCCGAGAGGTCATCCACGGACAGGAGTATACTGGACACCGTGACCAACAGGATCGCGGTCCAGAGTGTCTTGGACACGTTCTCCCTGAAGATGACCAGTGCTATGACCGTGGTGGCGACTATCTCGAAGTTGTTCAGCAGGGATGTGGTCGCGGACGATGTCATCGTCAGTCCGGTCATCAGGAGGATCGGCGCTGCGATGTCCAGGACGATCATCGCCACAGTATATGGGAGATCGGATCTGTCCAACGGTGCCTCTCCGCTCTCACGACCCACAATCCTTCTGGAACATGACACCAGGAGCAATCCGATCCCGGCACCTAGGTACAGCAGCGATGCCATCATCGTCGGTGAGATACCTTCTAGTAGTATCTTCGAGAACGGGGTGCTTATGGCGTAGAGTGCCGCCGCGGCTATGGCCAGTCCGGTGGCCTTGAGAACTTTCATGCGGGTGTCCTGTTCCATTCGATCCCGCTGAGGATATATGGCGATGGGGAATAAAATAGGATTTGTGAAGGATTTCGGAAGCTTGTGCGTCGTATGTTAACAAACCGGAAAAGGTGTTAAGGGTGTTTGGGAGGCCGGGGGATCACTCCTCGGCCAGCTGCTTCCAGCAGTTCTCGATGAGCTGTGTCTCCTGGCGGATGACCTCATCCCTGAGCATGATCTGCTCGATCGCCTTGGAGATCTGCACATCGGTGGATGCGGGTGATGTTCCGCCGTAGGAGTTCCTCCTCTCGACGCACTTCACCACGGGGAGGATCTCATAGACGTCCTGCTCGATCCTGTCCGAGAACTCCCTGAGTTCGTCCAGGGTCATGTCCTCCAGGTTCCTGCCGGAGTCGATGCTGTGCCTGACGGCGGCACCGACTATGCCGTGGGCCTCACGGAAGGGCACACCCTTGGTGACCAGGTAGTCGGCGAGGTCCGTGGCGTTGATCTGTCCCCTGCTGGTGACCTCCAGCATCCTCTCCTTGCGGAAGACGGATGTGGCGATGACCTTGGACATTATCGTACAGCAGGATATCACCGTCTCCATGCTCTCCATGACCGGGCGCTTGTCCTCCTGGAGGTCACGGTTGTAGGTCAGGGGGAGTCCCTTCGTCATGGTGATCATGGTCATCAGGGAACCGATGACGGAACCGGTCTTACCCCTCACGAGCTCGGCGATGTCCGGGTTCTTCTTCTGGGGCATGATGGAGGATCCGGTGGTGTACCTGTCATCCATCTCGACGAATCCGAACTCCTGGGACGACCAGAGGACCAGTTCCTCGCAGAGGGAGGACAGGTGGATGGCCGTCTGTGCGGCGCAGTAGGCGAGTTCGGTGACGAAGTCCCTGTCGGAGACTGAATCCATCGAGTTCTCGGTGGGCTCCCTGAATCCGAGGGCCTGTGCGGTCATGTGCCTGTCCACGGGATATGTGGTACCGGCGAGGGCAGCCGCACCCAGGGGGCATTTGTCCATCCTCCTGAATGCGTCGAGGAACCTGTCGGCGTCCCTGGAGAACTTGAATGCGTGGGCCAGCATGTGCTGTGCGAGGGTGACGGGCTGGGCGTGCTGCATGTGGGTGAATCCCGGCATCACGGTGTCCCCGTTGTCCTCGGCGACCTTCACCAGGCTCATCATGAGCTGGTTCACCGCTTCGGCGGCCTTCAGGGCATCATCCCTGAGGTACATCCTGAAGTCGGTGGCGACCTGGTCGTTCCTGCTCCTTCCGGTGTGGAGTTTACCTCCGGCCGGGCCGATCCTGTTGGTCAGGGTGAACTCCACATTGGTGTGGATGTCCTCCAGGGAGTAGTCCAGTTCGAACTCGCCCTTCCTGACCTCGTCGAGGATGACCTTCAGGCCCGCGATGATGCTGTCCGCATCCTCGGCGGGTATGATGCCGCACTTCTTCAGCATCCTGACATGGGCGAGGGACCCCATGACGTCGTAGAACGCCAGATGGGAGTCCACATCCAGTGAGGATGTGAATGCGAGTGTGGAGTCGTCCATTCCGACTGCGAACCTTCCCGACCAGAGTGCCTGCTGCAAGGTTATCACTTCTTCTTGACGGCGTGGGCCTTGGCTGCGGTCCTTCCGGGGAGTCCCCAGACGTAGATGAAACCGGTGGCGGAGTTGTGGTCGAAGACATCTCCCTCAGCGTAGGTGCTGAGTCCGGTGTCGTACAGGGAGTAGGGTGACTTCCTTCCGACGACGGTGGCGTTGCCCTTGAAGAGCTTGACCCTGACGGTTCCGGTGACATACTCCTGGGTGGAGTCGATGAATGCGCAGAGGGGTTCGCGGATTCCGCTGAACCAGAGTCCGTCGTAGACCATCTGGGTGTACTTCTGCTCGATGGTCCTCTTGAACTCGATGACGTCCCTGGAGAGGGTCATGGCCTCGAGTGCCTGGTGTGCCTTGATCAGGGTGACCGCCGCGGGACACTCGTAGGTCTCACGGCTCTTGATTCCGACGAGACGGTCCTCGACGTGGTCGATCCTTCCGACACCGTTCTCTCCGGCGATCTTGTCCAGCTTCTCGATGAGCTTGACACCGTCCATCTTCTTTCCGTCGAGGGCCACGGGGATTCCCTTCTCGAACTTGATCTCCACATAGGTGGGATCGTCGGGTGCCTCGGAGGGGTCCTTGGTCAGCTCCCAGACATCCGCGGGAGGCTCCTCCCAGGGATCCTCGAGGATTCCGCACTCGCAGGATGCTCCCCACAGGTTCTCATCCCTGGAGTAGGGGCTCTCCTTCTTGACGATGATCTCGATTCCGTGCTCCCTTGCGTACTCGATCTCCTCCTCTCTGGTGGTGACCCACTCCCTCATGGGGGCGATGATCTGGAGGCTGGGGTCCTGAGAGACGATACCTACATCGAACCTGACCTGGTCGTTTCCTTTCGCGGTGCATCCGTGGGCGATGTACTTTGCGCCCTCGGCCTTGGCGACCTCGACCAGTTTCTTGGCGATCAGGGGTCTGGCGATGGATGTGCTCAGGGGGTAGACGTTCTGGTAGAGTGCGTTGGCCTTCAAGGAGGGCCAGACGTAGTCCTCGACGAACTCGTCGGTGGCGTCTATGAAATCGGACTTGATCGCACCGTTCCTGATTGCACGGGCGACGATGTCGTCCTTGCTGGGGTTCTGTCCGACGTTGATCGCGATTGCGATGACGTTAACGTTGTACTTCTCCTGGAGCCAGTGGATGGCCACGGATGTGTCGAGTCCTCCGGAGTATGCCAGGACAACCTTGTCCCTCGCTCCGTCCTTCTTCGCAGCTGCGTCTTTCTTCTTGCAGGATGCCATGTTTATCAGCCCTGCCAGAATCTTGTTGTTTATTATGGTTACCCGTACGCGTGTGCGCGTGCGGACGGTCCCAGATTGTGCTAGTGCAATAGTGAACAACAGGTGTCCATAGGGACACATGGCCGAAACCCCTGTAATCATGCTGCGGATCGCCTTCGGGAGACGGTGAAACCCCTGGTCAAACAGGGGGATACACACTGTCACCTTGACCACAAGGGGGTCCGTGCGACGCCAATTCTGTTCACAAGCATACGGAGGGTGTTTTTCGTGTCTGAAATAGAACAATACCCTTATTAACACTATGACGTTGGTCAAATCCACACACAAGGAGCGTAAGCCCATGACAAGAATAGGAATCATAGGAGGGACAGGATACACTGGCGGTGAGCTGGCGCGTATCCTCTGCACACACCCGGACGTCGAGATAGCGGCGATGACGTCGCGTCAGAACGCGGGCCTGAGGGTTCAGGATGTGCACTCCTACCTCAAGGGCTATGTCGACCTGGAGTTTACCGAGAAGATCTCGGACACCAAGGACCTCGACCTCGTATTCGTCGCGACACCCCACGGTGTGGCCATGAAGGAGATTCCCACTCTGATCGAGCAGGGCATCAAGGCCATCGACCTGTCCGGTGACTACCGTCTACACGACGTGTCGGTGTACGAAAAATGGTACGGGCACGAGCACACCGATGTGGAGAACCTGCAGAACGCCGTGTACGGACTGCCCGAGTTCTTCCGCGACGAGATCAAGGGTGCCGACCTGGTGGCCAACCCCGGTTGCTACGCTACATCCATCATCCTCGCATGCGGACCTCTCCTCAAGGCAGGTGTCGTCGACGAGGACATCCTGGTGGATGCCAAGTCCGGAACATCAGGAGCTGGAATGGTGCCCTCCGCACGCACCCATCACTCCACGTGCGGTGAGACGATCATCCCCTACAGCGTGGGCAAGCACCGTCACACCCCGGAGATCGAGATGGCTGTGGACCGCTTCGCCGGTTCCCACTCCAAGGTGACCTTCGTGCCACAGCTGCTCCCCATAGTGCGCGGGATCCTCTCCTCGTGTTACTTCAATCTCAAGAAGGACCTCTCTCAGGAGGAGGTCGATTCGATCTATGAAAAACAGTACGGCAACGAGACGTTCGTGCATTACGTGCAGGAACCCTCCATCCGTGCGGTGGTGGCGTCCAACCACGCCCAGGTGTCATCCAAGGTCATCGGTGACAAGACCGTGTCCTTCGGGGTCCTGGACAATCTGGTCAAAGGGGCCTCGGGACAGGCGGTCCAGTGCATGAACCTCATGCTCGGACTGGACGAGAAGACCGGGCTCAACATCCCTGGACTGGGGGTATGAAGATGGTAGAGATAATCGATGGCGGCGTGACGACCCCTCAGGGGTTCAAGGCCGCAGGTGTGCACAGCGGTGTCAAGTACCGCTCGCTGGACCTCGGACTGCTGTATTCCGAGGTTCCCGCAAGTGCTTTCGTAGGATACACGAGCAACAACGTCAAGGCAGCACCCGTTCAGGTGATGATGAAGGAGAACTCCGAGAAGCTCTCCGCGGTGGTCGTCAACAGCGGTAACGCCAACGCCCTCACCGGACGTCGCGGTATCGAGGATGCCCTCGAGATGAAGCGTGCGGTTGCATCCGCACTGAACCTGGACCCCCTCGAGGTCGGGGTCATGTCCACCGGACTCATCGGACGTTTCCTGGACATGCACAAGATTCGCTACGGTATCTCCCGTGCCGCAGGTGCACTGGACTCCGGACGCGAGGCAGACGGACTCATCGCCCAGGCCATCATGACCACGGACACCATCAAGAAGGAGTGCGCCGCACGCGTGCGTCTCCAGGACGGTACGCTGGTCTACATCGGTGCGATCTCCAAGGGAAGCGGTATGATCGAGCCCCACATGAAGGTGCTCCACGGAACCACCCTGTCGCTGATCACCACCGACGCCACCCTGTCCCCCAAGTTCCGCGAGACATGGCAGTCCATCCTCGACGATTCCATGAACATGGTCTCCGTCGACGGCGACCAGTCCACCAACGACACATGCATCCTAATGGCGAACGGAAAGGCCAACGGCAAGTGCGCTGATGACGATCCCGAGTTCATCGACGCCCTCCGCACCGTCATGACCCGCATCGCACGCACCATCGCCAAGGACGGAGAGGGGGCAACCAAGCTCATCGAGGTCCAGGTCACCGGTGCAGACACCAAGGATGAGGCGCGCAAGGTCGTCAAGACCATCATCAACTCACCTCTCGTGAAGGCCGCCATCTTCGGTTCGGACCCCAATTACGGACGTATCATGATGGCCGTCGGTAACAGCGGATGCAAGTTCAGTCTGGACGATGTGCGCCTGACCATCAAGGGAGGGGACATGGAGGTCCCGATCCTGGATTCCGGAGCACCCATCTTCCAGGAGGAGCGTGCCGTAGAGGTCGTCCGCATGGCGATGGACAACAAGGAGGTCACCATCATGGTCGACCTCGGTGTCGGAAAGGAGAGCGCAACCGGATGGGGATGCGACCTCACATACGACTACGTCCGCATCAACGCGGAGTACGCTTCCTGAGGTATCCTGATGGACAACATCTATGTGCTGAAGTTCGGCGGGAACGCGATCCGCGGACAGGATGACATGATGCGCCTGTCGAGGGAGATCGCCGGACTGATAGCCGACGGTGCGAGGATCATCCTCGTCCACGGCGGAGGACCCGAGATCTCCGAGGAGATGGAGAGGAGGGGACTGGTCCCCGAGAAGGTGTGCGGTGTCAGGATCACCGACGCCGATGCCCTGGAGGTCGCGGAGATCGTCCTCAGGAGGCTGAACTCACAGGTCGTCTCATGTCTCCAGGAGTGTGGCGTCGTCGCCCTGGGCATACCCGGGTACTTCTGCACCCTGTGCAGGAAGAAGGCCCCCATGAAGGTGGTCGAGGACGGCGTCGAGAGGGAGGTCGACCTCGGACTGGTGGGAGAGGTGGAGGACACCGATCCCCAGTCGATCTACGACCTGCTCGAGCAGGGCATCACCCCCGTCGTCTACCCCATCGGGAAGGATGCCGACGGCAGGATGCTGAACGTCAACGCAGACACGATGGTCGCGGGAATCGCCGCCGGTGTCGGATGCGTGGAGATGATAGCGATAACGGACGTCCCCGGTATACTGAGGGACGTCAGCGACCCCTCGTCCAAGATAGACTCGCTCACATTGGACGAGGTGGACGCACTGATAGCCGACGGGACGATCTCCGGCGGCATGATTCCCAAGGTCGAGGCCTGCAGGAAGGCCCTCCTGGCCGGGGTGTCGAAGGTGCGCATGGTCAACGGAAAGGACCAGCGCAGTATCGTGTCGGACGTCATGAAGGACGTCCCCCACGGAACGATCATAACGAAGTGATTCGAATGGAATTCAACGAAGTCAAGGAGCTGAGCTCCAAATATCTGTTCCAGAACTACGGTCGCATCGACCTCTCGTTCACCCACGGGAAGGGATGCCACCTCTACGACACGGCAGGGAACGAGTACCTGGACCTTGTGGCCGGTATCGCTGTGAACGCACTCGGATACGCCCACCCCGACTGGGTGGAGGCCGTGCAGGCACAGGTCGCACGCATGGTCCACGTGTCCAACCTCTACCATGTGGAGGAGCAGGCCAGACTGGCCGAGAAGATCGCATCCATCACCCCCGGAAAGCTCGACCGCACCCTGTTCGTCAACAGCGGTGCAGAAGCCAACGAGGGTGCCCTGAAGGTCGCCGTCCGCTACACCGGACGCGGGAAGGTGCTCGCCGCACTGAACGGATTCCATGGAAGGACCGCCGCGGCACTGGGTGCCACCGGTCAGACGAAGTACCAGCAGTCCTTCGAGCCCCTGATCAGCAACGCTTTCCACTACTACGAGTACGGGAACTGTGAGTCCGTCAAATCCATGATCGACAAGGACACCGCCGCCGTCATCGTGGAGCCCATCCAGGGAGAGGGAGGGGTGCGCACGGCATCCGCCGAGTTCTTCAAGACCATCCGCGACGAGTGTACCGACAAAGGTGCGCTGATGATCGTGGACGAGGTCCAGACCGGTATCGGACGCACCGGACAGTGGTACGGCATCCAGAACTTCGGGGTCGTTCCTGACATCATCACCATGGCGAAGGCCCTCGGAAACGGTGTCCCCATCGGTGCGGTCACCACCACGGACGAGATCTCCGCCGTCATGACACCCGGAACCCACGGTACCACCTTCGGAGGCAACCCCCTGGTCACCACGGCGGGATGCGCCACAATCGACATCATGAAGAGGGACAACCTGGTCCAGCACGCCCAGGAGATGGGTGCCCGCTGGATGGCGGACCTCAAGGCCATCGACTCCCCCAAGATCAAGGAGGTCCGCGGTTACGGACTGATCATCGGAGTCGAGACTGACACCAACGAGACCGCATCCGCGATCCAGAAGCACTGCCGCGAGAACGGTGTCCTGGTCAACGTGTGCCACGGCAACACCGTCCGTCTGATACCCCCGCTCATCCTCACGGATGCGGAGAAGGACACATTCACCGGGCTGCTCCGCGAATCCGTTCAGTGAACGGGACACGGAGGCCCATCCTCAAACCTTTTTCCATTCTTTCTGTCTCTCCTCGAACATTAAAATACTATCATGTACATCCTGTAGTCATGGCAAAGAGCATGCTGAAAGAGAGTCTGGCCGAGAAGACCAGGATGTACATCGACGCCCATCCCAGCATCAAGGACTGCGTGTCCAAGGGACTGATCAACTACTCCTCCCTCGCGAGGATGATCATGAAGGACATCGGCGTCGACAACGAGGAGGCCGTCATGATCGCGTGTCGCCGTTACGCATCCAAGCTCAGCATCACCACCGACCACGAGCTCAGCATCCTCAGGATCCTCAAGGACAGCAGGCTCGAGATGAGGACCAAGACATGCATCGTCACGGCCAAGAACGACTGGTCCGTTCTCCACAAGATGGACAACCTGTTCAAGGACCTGTGGAACGAGAACTCCATCATGCAGTGCGTCCAGTCCGCCTCCGCGGTCACCATCATCGCGGACCGCATGCTCAAGGACAGGATCATGGACACCGTCGGAAGGTTCAACATCATCAAGGTCAGGGAGAACCTGGTGGAGATCGCCGTCAAGTCCCCCGAGAGGATCGTCGACACCAGCGGTGTCATCGCATATCTGATCACCAACCTCTCGGATGCCGGCATCAACATCGAGGAGACAGTCAGCTGTCACACCGACACCATCTTCATCGTCGGCGAGAGCGACATGATCAACGCCTACTCGGTGCTGACCAAGTGCATCCAGTCCGCCGAGGCCACCGTCAAGGAATGAGGGTTGAGGACGGGCGACCGTCCAATCCCTCAAAACCCTGTTGCAACCATAATGCATAGAGTTTTTTCTAAGCTATTATGATCTTTTAGGATGCTCATTGAGCATCCTATTGTCAATCCCGATCTTTGCACAGATACCGACATCCGTCTCATCGTTTCCTGTCGGTTCTCAGCTAATAAGAAACACGATGTCACCTTCGTTAGGGAACATGTGAAAGACCTTATGGGCATGAGCATCAAGGCACTTCTTATGGACAAGGGGTACGATAGCGAGCCTGTCCACAAGTATGTGCGCTGTAAACTGAAGTGCGATGTTCTCATCCCATGCAGAGAAAGCCGCGGAAACCGTGGTAACAAGACGAAGGGATTCTACAGGAACAGGATGCTTCGTGAACTGGAGGATGAGAACCATCCTTCAAGGAAGCTCTACTACTGTCGTTCTCTCGTCGAGACCCACAATGGTTCGGAGATCCTCTCGAAGAAGGATGATACGAAGATCACACAGGGGATGTGCAAGGTGATCCCCCATAACACCAAGATAGTCATTGAGAAGGACATGATGTGGTAGGAGGGGTCTGGGACCATCGCATGATGGCCCTCTGAATGATAGGTCAG
>JAEDJU010000046.1 GCA_016296195.1 Candidatus Methanomethylophilaceae archaeon
CTCACCACCGCGGAGTACATGGCCTTCGAGCTCGGAATGCAGGTTCTCGTCATCATGACCGATGTCACCAACTACTGTGAGGCACTGCGTCAGGTCGGAGCAGCTCGTGAAGAGGTGCCCGGAAGGCGTGGATACCCCGGTTACATGTACACCGACCTCGCACAGCTGTACGAGCGTGCCGGAAGGATCAAGGGCAAGAAGGGATCCATCACTCAGATCCCCATCCTCTCCATGCCCGGAGACGATATCACCCACCCGATCCCCGACCTGTCCGGATACATCACCGAGGGACAGATCGTTCTGTCCAGGGAGCTGCACAGGAACGGAATCTACCCGCCGGTCAACGTCTCCTCATCCCTCAGCAGGCTGATGGGAGGAGGAACCGGAAAGGGCAAGACCCGTGAGGACCACAAGGGAGTCTCCGACCAGCTGTACGCTTCGTACGCAGAGGGTAAGGATCTCCGTGGACTCGTGGCAATCGTTGGAAAGGACTCCCTCTCCGCAAAGGACAGGAAGCTCCTGGACTTCGCCGACCTCTTCGAGGACCGTATCGTCCGCCAGGGAATCGACGAGGACCGTTCCATCGAGGAGACCCTCGACCTCGCTTGGGAGATCTTCACCGAGCTCGATCTCGATCAGCTCACCAGGATCGACCGTAAGTACATCGAGAAGTACCTGCCCAAGAAAGAGTGATACCCATGGCTGCACACGATGTCACCCCCAACCGTTCAGTCCTTCTTGACCTGAAGAAGAGGATCAAGCTGACCCAGAGTGGTTACAAGATCATGAAGATGAAGAGAGACGGTCTCATCATCGAGTTCTTCGAGGTCCTCGAGAAGGCCAGGAAGATGCGTGAAGGAGTCTCCGCAGACTACGAGTCCGCAATGGAGAAGATCACCATCGCCCGCGCGGTAGAGGGAGAGATCGCCGTGAAGAGCGCGGCGTATGCTCTTAAAGCAGACCCGCAGGTGAAACTGGGCAGCAAAAGCATCATGGGAATGATGGTCCCCAAGGTAGAGGCCGAGAAGATCCACACCAAGATGACCGAGAAAGGTTACGGTGTCATCTCGACCTCCGCCTACATCGAGGATGCCGCCACGGCGTTCGAGAAACTCCTCGACACGCTCGTCCGCGCAGCCGAGGTGGAGACCACCATGAAGAAGCTGCTCGATGAGATCGAGAAGACCAAGAGGCGTGTCAACGCTCTCGAGTTCAAGATCATTCCCGAGCTCAAGGAGTCGGAGAGGTTCGTCAAGTTCAGTCTCGAAGAGATGGACAGGGAGAACACCACCCGTCTCAAGCACCTGAAGAAGAAGGGAGATGTAGAGGAGTGAAGTCACTTGCCGAGCGCGTCTCCGAGATAAGGGACGACCCTGTCAAACTGAAGAGGGTCTTCACCCTGATCTGGGTGGCATCGTATTCGATGCTCGTGCTCGGAGGCCTCATCATCATCTGGGCCCTGCTTTACGGGATGTAAACCTTTTAGGAAATCACTTTCCAGCCGGTCTCCGGACCGGCACATTCCATTGTTTTCCGAGATTCACCCGTATCCCGTTTCAGAGAACCATGTCATGTGGTATCGGAGACGGTGATATCCGCAAAAGGGGATGGACCTCAGGCTTCCCTGAAGTTGTGCATGGTGATCCTTCCCGATGCGAGGCTCACCACAGGCATTATGCTGGGGTCGGGATTGAAGTTGTGCATCCTCTGGTACTCGGTCTGGTCCTGCCATGTGGATGCGTTGATGAGTCTGACTCCGTTGTATATCTCCTGACCTGCACCGTGGACATGTCCGGATACGAAGATGTCCGGGATGTACTCCATGGCCATGTAGTCCTTCTTCTCGGGTGCGAGGGCGTTCCTCTGACCGTAGATCGGTGCGAGATGGCGTCTGACGCACATCTCCTTCATGACCTTGAGCGGATCATCGTATGTGAGCTGCTGCACACCTGCGATCCAATCATCCATGCTCTTGCCGTGGTATGTCAGGACGGTCCTGCCCTCGACGTTCAGGTAGATGGGGTTTCCGACCATCAGGATGTTGGAATCGAAGGTCTTCGTGAACACGGAGTTCAGTGCCGGCTGCGGTTCCGCCAGACGTGCGGCATCGTGGTTTCCGGGATGGATGACCATCTTGATGTGGTCCGGGATGTCCTTCAGGTATTCTGACAGGCGCTCGTACTGCTGGTAGATGTCACCTATCGAGAGCTCCTTGTCCTGATCAGGGAACACTCCGATACCGTCGACGACGTCACCGGGGAACACGATGTAGTTGAGATCCTCCTTCACGGAGTTCTCCTTGAGCCATCTTATCATGCGGTCCCAATCCTTCTCCAGGAATGTGGTGCTCCCGACATGGACATCCGATAGGAATGCGATCTTCGAGACCGAGTCGCTGAGCTCCCATGTGTTGCTCTTCGGGATGTCCGGGCGGTAGATCTTCTCCGCCATCATCAACGTCCTCTGTGCGTTGGGTTTGGCAACGATACCTATGACCTCGTCCTCCACGAAGGTCTCTCCGGCCAGGGGCGATTCCTTCGAGATGAAGATCTTGGCGGTGTCCGTGTCATCCTCGACGGTCAGCATGGTGTGGCCGTTCTTGGTGGTGGATTTCTCATAGACTATGCCGATGATGCGGGTCTCCCTGTCGAGTGTCTTCGCACGGGAGATGTCCATCGCCCTTCCGAAGTCATTGCGTTTCTCGATCAGTCTCCTGAGTGTGAAGTACCTGCTCCTGAAGTACTGGGCGAAGTCGTTGACCTTACCCTCGCAGGTGGATTCACCCGTGATGTCCGTTCCCTTGACGATGTGGATGTCAGGGGTGAACTTGTTGTGGGGTTTGATCTCCTTCTCGGATTGGAAGAGGATCTTGTCACCGGCGATGCAATCCATGATGTCCTGCTTGTTCACGAACATCATGTTCTTCGAGAGATGCGAGAATACCGTGTTGGTGAATCCCATCGGATCGTTGTTCGAGAGGATCATCTCCATCGCATCGGGCGAGAAGAAAATCTTCCTCCTTGCGGCTGCCGACAGGATCTCCTCTTTC
This sequence comes from Candidatus Methanomethylophilaceae archaeon, assembly GCA_016296195.1. Taxonomy (GTDB): domain Archaea; phylum Thermoplasmatota; class Thermoplasmata; order Methanomassiliicoccales; family Methanomethylophilaceae; genus Methanoprimaticola. The sequence goes on from JAEDJU010000046.1 coordinate 3,050, forward strand.
ATGAATGACCTGATGCACCGACCTGTAAAAAAGAGATGCGATGTGACCCATCGATGGGAATGTCCGCCAGTGTCTCTATCGACGGTCCACACGAAGGAAAACAGTTTCCGTTTATATACTAGTGAATCTTGGATGTGAACATGACTGCAGTAAGGATATCCTGTCCGGTCAATCCGAGTGAAGATGAGGAGAAAGTACGTTCCGCCGTCCTCTCCATTTTCCCGGATGCGGAGCTTTCGCTGAACGATGGACGCTTGGAGGGTGAGGCAACCCTCGATAGGTTCTCCAAGGCCATCCGCAGACAGAAGATATTGGATGCCACCCGTGCGGTCATGATCATGAACTCACGTGGGAACACCACCCGTCTCTCCCTGAACAAACAGGTTGCCACCGTTGGGAAGGTGTCCTTCGCTGACAAAAGGCCCGTCCTCGGAGCCATCGAGGTCACCATCGAGGATGACGATCTCATGGCACTCATCGACAGGGTGGCCCCGATAACCGTGGATGGAGAGGAGGTCATCCAATGATCGGTGTCTCCTGCACCCATTTCGGAGCGGAGCAGCCCTCCGTAATCCTGGATCGTATCGTGGGTAAGTTCGAGTTGTGGGAGATCTTCTCCGAGGGTAAGAACAGCATCGTGCAGAACAAGGAGTTCTTCGCGGACCTCCTTCCTTCCTACGACCTCAGCTATTCGGTCCATGCGCCGATCTGCGATCTGAACATCGCCGCCATAAGCGACAGGCTCAGGGAGGCATCCTTCAAGGAGACCGTTGCCACCGCGATGTCGGCCAACGACCTGGACATCAGGGTGATGACCGTCCATCCCGGACTCTACTCCATGGCTGTCAAAGGTCTCGAGGGCCGTTCCCTGGAGAATGCGGCCAAGGTGATGAAGGGTCTGGATCACATCTCCAAGGAGTATGGTGTGACGATGGCAGTGGAGAATATGCCCGATGTACCCTATTTCATCGGACGTACCGCTCTGGAGTTACAGCAGGTGATATCGGATACGGACCTCTCCGTTTGCTTCGACGTGGGGCATGCCAACACCACAGGTCAGATCGATGAGATGATTGAGACCTTCGGTGACCGCATCGTCAATGTCCACATCCACGATAACAACGGTGAGAGGGACCAGCATCTGACCATCGGCGATGGGAACATAGACTACGTCGATGTGTTCTCGAAGCTGTCCTCCTATCAGGGCAACTTCGTGATAGAGGCGCGCGACCTGGAATCCGCCATCGAATCCCAGGACCGCATCGCCGAGATGCTCGAGTGAGCATCAATCCTCTTTTCCTTCACTGCCGGTCTCGAAACCGCAGATCGGCAGTTCCCTTATCCTGCGTATGCCGTCGGAGGTCTTCTTGAGAACCTCTATCAGGCATACGAGTCCGGCGACCAGCAGTATGAGAAATAGTGCCGACGCCATGACATCGTTGACCGATACGAGGATGCTCAGGTAATCATTCAGGAAATGGTACATGATGGATGCGTGGACACCGTATTCGATGTACAGCCACCCCATCGCCAGTCCTCCGAAGATCGTCGGGAAGATCTTGGCGATACCCCATGATCCCATGTGTGCGACCGCGAATATGATGGATGATGCGATGAGCAGTATCAGTGCGACCCTGCTCATACCGAATCCTCCTAGGAGGTTCTTCAGGAAATCCCTCCTACCGTAGCACAGTGCGAGAAGTGCCATCGGGACACCGATGATGACGACCCTGGAGGCTATCTCCTCTATCACCGCGGCTTCGGCGTAGCTGAATATGGACTCGCCCATGCTCATCTCGTTTATCCATTCCGGAACCTCGAGCGGTTCTCCGAATGCCCCGATTATGAGCATCACGATCAGTTCGAGGATGATAACCGATCCGAACAGCATGGCGATGCCGTAGAGCGGTGTCCTCTCCACCTTCGATGTGTCACCATCCGACCTGGGTTTCATGGCAGGTAGCGATTGGTACATCGTGACCGCGAATGACAGGATGATCGCGATGGCTATGAGGACGAAGTACGCCTGACCGGAGGCCCCTGTGAACGTGCAGACCTTCACTATACCGGGAAGGAGAAGGAAGAATGTCGTCTTGTTGTCGAAGACCCAATCCAGTCCATCTCCGAAGAAATAGAGCATGGACCCGAGTTCGGCCACCAGGGCTATGATGATGAAGACCGTGGAGAACAGTGTCCCCATCTTCATGGGGTTGGGGGATCCTGCATTCTTGTTCTCGGAGACGGGTTGGCTGTGTCCCTCGAGGCGTCTTCCGCATTTCCCGCAGTACTCATATCCCTCGTGTTCGTATTGTGCGCAGTACAGGCAACCCTCGTTCAGGGGATTGCCGCATCCGGGACAGAAGGAATAGCCCTTCTCCCTACTTTCCTCGCATCTGTCGCAGACCATCTCACCACCCCAGTTCGGACACCACGCCGTCCACGCGTTCGATCTCGATGACTGCCAGGAGGTTCTTCCTGAACCTGGCGATGTCCCTGATCTGTTCAGCCATGTACCTTTCCCTGTTGCGGGAGGTCTCGCGGTATCCCTTCACCGTGTTGACGTAATCGTCCCATTCCCTGGCGAACGATTCCGGGCTCTCCAGTCTGAATCCCTTCTTCAGACCCTTCTTCGCCAGACGATGTTCCCTCACGAAGTCCGTGACACCCACGGTGTCGCAGTACATCTGCGTGAAATCGTCATCGTTCATGTCCAGGGGTATGACGTTCATCCCCTTCTCCCTCACCGAATCGATGAGGGCGCACATGGCAGGGGATGGGAACTCCACCTGCCCGAATTTCGATATGTGTTCGGCGTAGACCAGGTCCAGTTCGCTGACCTCGAACTCCTCGTCGATGTTGGCGCGGTTCTTGATCGTCTGTACTCCCTCTATCCCGAGGGACACGGCATACGCTTCGTAATCCCCGACCAGTCCCCTGACCCTCTCGGCCTCGGATATCAGTCCGTTGACCACCGGGATGATGTCTACTGAGCAGTCCCCTATCCTTCCGGATATCATCTCTTGGTCCCCCTGGAGGCGACCAGTTCCGTCAGTTCGTGGGGTTCGTCGATCTTCTTCAGTTCATCGTTGGAGACGACGGCGGTGGAGTTGATGCTGTCGCGGTCGTGCTTGCGTTCCACGATCAGCACGGAGAAACGGTCCATGATCCTGGACAGCTCGGATGCCACGATGGCCCTCTGGACCACCTTCTCGTCATCGGAGCCGAGGGATGTGAGCATGAGTGTGTTGGAGTTGTGGGTGACGGCCTCGAACGGGCTCTTGACAACGGGTCTGACGGAGAATCCCAGGTTGACGAGCTGGTTGTACGCGAACGAATCCACGGGGTCGTTGTGGACCCTCTCCTCCTTGCTGCGTTCCTCCCTCTTGAACGTGAAGGGGTCGATGGGTTCGATTATTGGGAGCCCCAGATACTCCTCTATGCGCAATGCGGCGTCGATCATGGCGCCCATGCCGGACTCGTACATCTGGATGGTGCGTCTCGACACGCCTGCGGTCTCCGCAAGGGTCCCCAGGCTGATGCTGCGGTCCTCACGGACGGATTTCAGGAGTTCGCTGTCCAGTTTGACATAGAGTCCGCCGGGTGCCGCGAATATGAAGGGAGGGGCATCCTCCAGGAGGAGGTCGGCCAACGTCTCGTTGGACACGATCGATATGTTGAACCTCGAATAGACGATCCCCGCCTCCAGGGCACCGGAACTGGAACGTTCGCCGGTGACCAGAGGGGTGGCATCCAGTGCCTCCGCCAGGGTCTTCATCTCCTCGGCGTTTTCCTTGGAGAATGCGTCTATGTTGCTTAGAACCTTGATGATCAGGACGGTGTCGTCCATCCTGGCCACAACATCGAAGCAGATGCCTCTGATGCTCAGGGCCGATGAGACATCGAATCCCGCCTTGGCCAGGATCGCGCGGGTCGTGTTGATCAACTCATTTCTGCCCATAACCATCAGAGTGATTAATCTTCTATATAAAATAGTCAGTTTTTAAACACGGTCTGACTGAAAAACGGTTGGATCGGAGGGGGTAGGAGGGAGGCCCCCTCCGTTTTTCAGGATCACTCTATGCTGATCCTCTTGCCTTTGGTCTGGCCGGCCACATCCATCGTGACCTCCAGGAGTCCGTTGTTGTACTCCGCCCTTGCGGAATCGACATCGACCTTGCATGGCAGCGCCAGGTCCTTCGTGAACTGTTTCCCGGGTGTGTCCACCTTTATGGAGAGCACGTTGCCGGTGCACTCGAGGGAGATGTCCTCCTTGGACACTCCGGGGATCTCCGCCACAGCCCTGACCAGGTCCCCTTCCTGGGTGACGTCGGTGAAGGGCTCCCTCGATCCGCTGATCTGCGGGGCGAGCCTGCTGCCGCAGTTTCCGAACTCCCTGACATGGGGCACTCCGTCGGGACCCTGGTACATGGTGTACCCGTAGGTCTTGACATCCGATCCGCCCATGTCCATCTGAGAGAACATGTCCTCGATCCTCTTGTTCATTCTGTCGAAGCCTCCGAAGAGGTCGTTCCAAATGTCATCTGCGATCATTTCGTTCACCTATCCTTGCATTGTTGTTTCTTAACGGGTTTCATCAAAGGGTTTCCGGGCTCTCCGCCCGGTGAGATGTTTGTTCACGCCTTGTTCCCGTAGTCCTTCAGGGTCTGACGGGATTTCGGTCCGAACTTGTCGATGGCCTTCTCGAAGTCCTCGTTGGACACCTTGCACGCGGCGATGTCATCGTCCGTGGGGGCGTCTCCCTTGGAGATCAGGCGTCTGACGGCGTTCATGACTGCCTCGTTGCAGATAGCCGAGATGTCTGCACCGGTGCATCCTTCGGTCTTCTCCGCCAGGGCGTCCAGGTCCACATCGTCCTCCAGGGGCTTGCTCCTGGTGTGGATGCCGAAGATGGATCTCCTGGAATCCTTGTCCGGGGGTCCGATGTAGATCGATTTGTCGAATCTGCCGGGTCTGAGCAGTGCGGGGTCCATGATGTCCGGCCTGTTGGTGGCCGCGATCACGACCACGTCGTTCAGGCTCTCGAGACCGTCCATCTCGGTGAGCATCTGGGAGATCACACGCTCGGTGACGTTGCTGTCACCGCCCGTTCCCCTCTCGGGTGCGATCGAGTCGATCTCATCCATGAAGATCACACAGGGCGATGCCTGCCTGGCCTTCCTGAACGTCTCCCTCACTGCCTTCTCGGATTCCCCGACCCACTTGTTCAGGAACTCCGGTCCCTTCACCGCGATGAAGTTCGCCTCGGATTCCGTCGCCACGGCCTTGGCCAGCATGGTCTTACCGGTTCCGGGGGGTCCGTAGAGCAGGATTCCCTTCGGGGGTTTGGCGTTCATGTGGTCGAAGACCTTTCCGAACTTCAGGGGCCATTCTACAGCCTCCTTCAGCTCCTGTTTGGCGGACTCCAGTGCCCCGATGTCCTCCCACTTCACGTTGGGCTTCTCGATCAGGACCTCCCTCATGGTGGAGGGCTGCATGTCCTTCAGTGCGTTCTTGAAGTCGTCCTTGGTGACGAGGATGTTGTTCAGCACCTCCCTGGGGATCTCCTCGGCCTCCAGGTCCATGTCGGGTATGACACGCCTGAGTGCGGCCATGGCGGCCTCCTTGGTCAGTGCGGACAGGTCGGCTCCCGCGTATCCGTGGGTCTTGTCGGCGAGCCATTTCAGGTCGACATCCTCCGCCAGAGGCATTCCGCGGGTGTGGATCTGCAGGATCTCGAGACGTCCGTCCCTGTCGGGGATACCGATCTCGATCTCCCTGTCGAACCTTCCGGGTCTCCTCAGGGCCTCGTCGATGGAGTTGGGTCTGTTGGTGGCACCGATGACCACGACCTTTCCCCTGGAGTTCAGACCGTCCATGAGGCTCAGGAGCTGTGCGACGATACGCCTCTCCTCCTCACCGTTCACCTCGTCACGCTTGGGCGCGATCGAGTCGATCTCATCGATGAAGATGATGCTGGGCGCGTTCTCCTCCGCCTCCTTGAAGATCTCCCTCAGCTTGCCCTCGGACTCACCGTAGAACTTGCTGACGATCTCCGGTCCTCCGATGGAGATGAAGTTGCTGCTGGTCTCACCGGCGACCGCCTTGGCGAGCATGGTCTTACCGGTTCCGGGCGGTCCGTGCAGGAGCACACCTTTGGGAGCTTCGACACCGAGCCTCTTGAAGAGCTCAGGGTGCCTGAGCGGCAGTTCGACCATCTCCCTGATCTTCCTGACGGCGTCTCCGAGACCTCCGAT
>JAEDJU010000047.1 GCA_016296195.1 Candidatus Methanomethylophilaceae archaeon
CCCCGCGGGATGGAGGGCGACCTCCCGGTCACCGCTGCCATGTACATCCAAGATAGTAGGTACATCTACACGACCTTAGAGAACGCTCTCTCATCCGGTTCCGGAAAAGTGACCCTTCAGGGGGACATCCTCATCGATGAGGACATCACCGTACCAGAGGGAACTGCGGTTGAGACACAGTTCAACATTTGCGTGTCGAAGGGTACGGTCCTGAAGGTCCTGGGAACCCTGATCACATCGGACGGCAAGGAATACTCCGACGTGACCCTCATCGGAACCGGAGACGGATTCCGCATCCATGACGGTACGGACAGGACATACGACATCCTGCTGGCCCTGATCATCGCGATCATCGTATCCGCATCCATAATAATCCGCCAGAGAAACAACTGATATGACACAGACCTACGACAGACGCAGGATGCTCACCGGGACCCCGTGGAAGGAGGTACTGATCTTCTCCGGTCCGATAATGATAGGATACCTGCTGCAGATCCTCTACGGTACCGCGGACATGATCATCCTCGGACACGAGATCGGGTCCGACTCCCTGGCAGCCATTGGTTCTGCTACCACACTGATGACCCTGTTCACATGTCTCTCCTGGGGACTGTCCGCGGGATCCAACGCGGTGATGGCGAGGTACAACGGTGCCGACGATGTAGGGAAACTCCGCGATTCCGCGATGACATCCCTCCTGGTATCGATGATGGTCGGAGGCATCGTGACAATCCTCTCCATAGTACTGTGCGAACCCGTGCTGAGATACGTGATGGGCGTCCCCGAGGAGATCATGGGCATGGCCTGCCAGTACTGCTGGGTCTACGCACTCGGTTTCGTCGCTCTCTTCGGATACAACGCGGTCGCATCCATGCTCAGATCCGTGGGGGACAGCAGATCCGTCCTCTACGTCCTGGCGGCCACCTCGTGCATGAACATCGTCCTGGATGTCCTGTTCATAATGGTCCTGGACCTGGGCGTCATCGGAGCCGCGACGACCACCACGATCTGCCAGGTGGTGTCGCTGATCGCATCATACATCATCATGACCCGGAAGATCGAACTGTTCTCATTCGTCAGAGGCGATGTGAGGATACACCGTGAACATCTGAGGGAGATCATGGATGCGGGGATGACCATGGCCATCCAACAGGCGGTCATCTACGGCAGCATGGTGATACTCCAACAGGCAGTGAACTCGTACGGTGCCGACATGATGGCATCCTTCGCGGTGGAGAGGAGGTTGGAGACGTTCTTCCGTCTGCCGATATCCGCCATCGCATCAGGAACCGTGACGTTCGCGGGAATGCACTACGGTGCGGGCATGATCGACAGGATGTCCAAGGGGATCGGACAGCTTTTGGCAGCATCCCTTGTCATGACCGTGGCGATATCCCTGGCATGCATAGCACTGGCCGGACCCATGGTCTCCGTGTTCAACCTATCGGGCACACCCTACGACTACTGTGTGGAGCACACCCGCGTGGCATTACTCCTATTCCCGATGTTCGCCCTGTACTTCCCCCTGCTCAGCGTGTTCCAGGGGATGGGCAGACCGAGACTGTCGGCGGCCATCGTGATCCTGGAACTTGTGATCAGGATAATCTGCATATACACACTCGGAGGGGACGGACCCTTCGGATACACCATAATCTGGTGGAACATGCTCTTCGGCTGGGCAATCGCCATGGTCACAACCTTTATCCTGTACGGCAGGATGATCAATAAAGCGAGATCTGGAATGACGGAGGCGACATCATGATGATCACACCCTACATATTCATCGACATCTCCTGCATCTTCCTCCTGACCATACTGTTCATAGGGATCCATACGACGGGGAACGATGACAGGTCCGAGATGATCTACCGGAAGACCGTCGTATCGGCGATAGTCCTCATCGTGGTGGATATCTTCTGGAGTATCGGGAAGGACGGATCGTTCGGACATAACTGGATGGTCCTGATCAACATAGTGTACTGTGCGATGGAGATGCTCGTGTTCATCTGCTGGATGGACTACTCCAACTCGGTCCTGGGATACAGGTACCACTCCGGGAAGGGAGGTATCTGGATACCCGTGATGCTCATCCTGGTGTCCGCATCGTTCGGAGTCCTCTCGCACTGGTCGGGCCTGTTCTTCGGGGTGGATGATTCGGGAGTCCTATCGGAAGGGCCCCTCGGATTCGTCTACGGACTGTATGCGGTATCACCGATCCTTGCGATCTGCATACTAATGCTCAGGGATGCGATACGTGCGGACAACCGCAGCGAGAGGAGGAGATGCCTCACTCTGACCATGTTCATCGTCCCCATACTGCTGATAGGGATATTCCAGAGCATATGGTATGATGTCCCGTTCCTCACCATGGCGATCACCCTGGATCTGCTCGTCATATTCCTGATGCTCCAGGACCAACGCATAACCACGGATCCGCTCACCGGACTGAACAACCGCCCCCATCTGGAGGAGTACATGACCAAGACCTTCGAGAAACACAGGAGCAATGGGGACGACGGGATGTACATCCTGATAATGGACATGGACCGCTTCAAGTACATCGTGGACACGTTCGGTCACAGCACCGGTTCCGAATGCATCGTCAAGGCTGCGGATGCCATCAGGAGGGCATGCGGAAACGAATCCTGCTTCATCGCCAGCTACGGTGGTGACGAGTACATCATCGTGATGGAATCCGATGACAGGGGGAAGGTGGACGTCCTCTGCGACCGCATCCGTTCGGAGATCACAGAACTCAACAGGGGACAGCCCTTCGAGATCCATCTGAGCATAGGGGTGTCGGCATTGTCCGACGGATACGACAGCGTCCGCAGCATGTTCGAGGCAGCGGACCAGGACATGTTCGAAGCCAAGAACAGGTTCTACGAGGAAACCGGATACAGGAGGAGGAAGTGAGATGGAATACACACTATCTGAGGCCATGGGAGCATTCTGCTCCCTGGTGATCATCCTCATGATACTCGCGGACCGCTCCGGAACCCTCAGGAAGAGGGGTACGGGGATGATCCCCCTCATGATGTCCATGACGACATTCTGCATATTGTCGACGTGCATAGATTTGTCATTCGGTTCGGAGACGACACTTGGGTGGATACAGATGCTGGTCTACAGCATAATTCACCTGATCGCATACCTCCTGACGGGAGTGTTACTCGTCAGATTCTATGTGAAACAGACCCATAGGGACTGGAACGTGCGCAACTGGTGGATGTTGTTCCTCATCGGACTCATCGTCTTCTTAACCTACGCTCTGGCCCCACCTGAGTCCACATCGGAGATGATCCTCAATGTATTGTTCGATGTCATCATGGTCCTTCCGTTCGCGGCCGTCGGTTTGGATTCCGCATCGAAGGCACATGATGCGGCCACATATTTCGAGAGACGCACACACCTGATGATCGTTCTGTTCGTAACACCCATCATCCTATCGTTCATCCTCGATCGGTGGAAAGACGACCTGCCTTTTACCGAGATCGGATTCGCAGCTAGTATTCTGATCATGATGATGAACCTCCAGAGTCAGACGATCACCCTGGATCCCCTCACACAGATAACCAACCGCAGCCAGTTCGAGAAGATCATCGGATCGAGAATGGATTCGAAGGATTCCGTGGGAAAACTGCACTTCGGCATCATGGACATGGACCACTTCAAGTCCATCAACGACAGGTTCGGCCATTCCGAGGGGGACAGGGCACTCATCGACGTGGCCGATATCCTGAAAAGGGCATGCGGAAACACAGGTGCCATAGCCGCAAGGTTCGCCGGAGACGAGTTCGTCATCATGTACGAGGGCGACCGCGGAGTCCTCGACGGAGTATGTGAGAGGATACATGGATACTGCGATGAGGCCAACAGGGACAGACCGTACCATCTGGGAGTCAGCATAGGTATCGTCAGATACGATGGGGATGTCAACTTCAGGGAACTCTTCGAGATGGCCGACAGGGAGATGTTCCGTGTGAAGCAGGAACGCAGGAAGGACCTCCCCAAGGCATGATATGGAAGGATATTTTAGTTGGAAATATAATCCAATTCCATGGACTCCATCTTGATAGTGGCACACGGCAACCAATCCGGAGATAACAGCAGGACCGAGAGACAGGCCCAGGGCCTCAGGGATGCAATTGGACTCCCGGTGTTCTGCGCATACAGAAGATACTCGGATGATAGGATCAAGGTGGTCATGACCAGGATGGCGGAACAGGGACTGAAGGATGTGCTGATCATCCCCATGTTCATGTCCGCCAACATGTACTCCGATTCCATCCCCCGTGCGATGGGACTGAGGGATGCGGGACCATGTGGCATCTTCGAGGAGGGAGGAAGAGAACTCAGGTACCGCATTACGCCCACACTCGGGGATTGGGAAGGATCCGCGGACCTGGTGGCGGATATGGCCGACCAATACGGCGATTCGGGGATCCTCCTGGTATGCGGATGCTCCGACAAGGGGGAACCGGGCCTGTTGGTCAGGAGGAGCATGGAGATCATCTCGTCCCGTGGACACAACGTCGAATTCTGTGCTAACACCAAGGACCCGCAACCGGGAGCGGAGGCGATCGAGAGGATGCGCCTGAAAGGTTCCCTAAGGATAGCGGCGATACCTGTGGCCATGGGAGCAACCGTGAGGTTCCCCACTGACGGGATAGAGATTGCGCATTCATTCGGAGACGATCCTGGCATCCCGAAGATACTGACAAACATCGTGAAGGCATACGATGACAGCGTGTAAACGATGATCCCCACACCGTTCGAAAGGATGGGGGCCCCATGACTGAGTGGATGATTGGGTAAACCACGGGTGACTCGGAAACCTTTATCCACACGTCGAATCTCGCCGTGGACGATGTCCCCGAGACAATGGCTTCCGCTGATCGGCATAACGATATGCGTCTTCATCTTCAACATGAGCGAATTCATGCCCATCGGCCTCCTGACCGACATAGCGGCGGATTTCTCAGTCTCGGAGTCCACAGCGGGCATGATAATCTCCATCTACGCCTGGGCCGTGGCCATCCTGTCCCTACCCATAATGCTCCTTCTCAGGAAGATGGAGTACCGCAGGATGCTGCTGATGTGCGTGGGACTGTTCGCGTTCTTCCAGATACTGTCGGGGATATCCAACAGCTACTGGATGCTGGTGATATCCCGTCTCGGAGTGGCCGTCGCCCATTCGATATTCTGGTCGATAGCATCTCCGCTTGCCGTCAGGGTGGTGACACCGGAACTTCAGAAACTGGCGATCAGCATGGTCGCGGCGGGAACATCCATCGCCATGATAGCCGGTCTCCCCCTGGGAAGGATAATAGGACTGGCGTTGGGATGGAGGATGTCGTTCGTGACCATCGCAGTGGTGTCCATACTTGCACTGATGCTGTTGGTCGCGGTGTTCCCGAAGGTCGAGAACCCCGGAACGTTCACCCTGGGAAGGCTCCCCGGACTGTTCAGGATCAAGGTCCTCGTTGGGATCTATGTAGTCGTCGCCGTGTTCGTCACAGGATACTACACCGGATACAGCTACATCGAGCCGTTCATGATGCAGATCGCAGGATTGTCGGAATCCATGACGACCATCGCACTGACGGTGTTCGGACTGGCCGGTATCATCGGAAGTGCCGCATTCACGAAATGCTACGACAGGTCCAGATTCGGATTCATCATCCTCGCATTGGGAGGGATGTGCGCATGCCTGTTCTTGCTCAGGGCATCCGCTGCGATGGTGGTCACCGTGATGGCGGTGTGTGCACTGTGGGGATTCTTCGCCACCATGTTCAACGTCTCATTCCAGAACGAGGCGATACGTGCATCACCATCCGATGCCACAGCCATCGCCATGTCCATGTTCTCCGGGATCTACAACGTCGGTATCGCCATGGGATCCCTCATAGGGGGAGCGGTCACGGAGACGGCATCCGTCGGATTGATCGGATACATCGGCGGTGTGTTCACATTGATCGCGGTGGTGTTCACCGTCTCCTACCTCATCAGACACATGAAGGAGAACGATGAACGGAGAAAGGCGAGATTGGAGGGGATGTGAACATCACCCCTCTGAGACGACCACCTACGATCGGATCATCCACGGTACCGACAACCCATTATCGGAAAAGGCCATGCGGAGACGAGGGACCGACATGGACAGGACATACAGAACACGCGACCACCTGGACGAATTCAGGAACAGATGCGTTGAATGCGGAAGCTGCAGGGAGGTCTGCCCCTCGTACAAAAACGGAGGGTGCGATCCCCTCGCCGTGATGATGGGTGACAATTCCAAGGTATGGGACTGTGTCGGATGCGGCAACTGCTCCAGAGCATGCGAGTTCACGGATCCCAAGACAGTCATGTTGGCCGTGTACAGCATCAACATAGACAGACCAGTCTCCCAGTGTTTCAGGGACACCGGGATGTCCAGACCCATCGAGGACCTACCGGCCAGGAAGGAGCTTCCTCCCGAATGGACCGGTGACGACCTGTACGTCATGCCCGGGTGCATCGTCAACTGCCTGGCACCGCATCTGGAATCCGCATCCGCATCCGCTCTGAGGAACATGGGTGTGAAGGCATCCGAACTCCCCGGACACACATGCTGCATGTATCCCATCCAGTTCGGTGTCATGACCGATGCCGAGAGGGAGGACTACCGTCAGGGAATGGCAAGGAACGCGGATGGAAGGAGGATCCTGACACTCTGCGCCGGATGCAGCGAACTGATGGAAAGGTCTGGGATAGACTGTGAACATGTCATCCAGTTCCTCCACAGGAACATTGACAGACTGCCCAGGATGGACAGTCCGATCAAGGTCTCGGTGGAACCAGGATGCTCCTCCTTCGAGAGGGCCTCCCTGATGGATGAGGTCATTCGCGCATTGGGATGCGAACCCATCGGGAACGAACCGGGATGCTGCGGAAAGGCATCGAGGAAGGTGGCGGAACCGCTGATGAAGGAAAGACAGAAGGCGGCTGAGGATGCAGACATCATAGTTGTCGGATGTCCCATGTGCTACACGAGATACGACGCATGGCCCGAGGGGAAACCCGTGGTCTACATCATGGAACTGGTGGCCATGGCCTTCGGTGACACGAGGTCCCTGGGATACCACAGGATACCCGTGTCGACACGGTGAATCCGCCGGGATCGATGAAAACAAAGGAAGAATGAAGGGAAGGGGATCATTTCCCCTGTCCCTGAAAGGTTTCAGATGAGGTCCTCGAATCCCTCGACGACCTTGGGATACTTCTCCTTGACGGCCTTGAGGAGGTTGTAGACGGTGACCTCCTTCAGGTTCGCGGTGGAGACCATCTTGATGAGCTCGTCGATCGTCTCGTCGTCCAGGCTGGCGAGCTTCTCCTTGGCCATGAAGTTCCTGAAGAGCTTGTCCTCCATCCTGTCGCGCCACATCTTCTCGTAGGGCATGAGGGCCTTCTTGGAGAAGTCACCGGTCTTGGCGCACTCTGTGAGCACCTTTCCGGCGTACATTCCGGTCCTGCATGCGTGGCAGATTCCTCCGCCGGTGATGGGGTCGATGATCCTGGCGGCATCTCCGACGAGGATGATGTTGTCATCCACGGCACAGTCGAGTCCGGGGCATGTGGAGACGAATCCTCCCATGATCTCCAGGATCTGTCCGTTCTTGAACCTGGGGTCCTCGGCGATGAACTTGTCGAGGTAGTACTTCGCATCGGCGTTGCCCTTGCAGAGCCTTCCCATGACACCGATACCGACGTTGGCGACCTTCTCTCCCTTGGGGAAGATCCAGACGTATCCTCCGGGTGCCACGGATCCGATGACGAACTCGCAGTAATCGGGGGTGATGTCGATGTTGCACATCCTGTACTGGATGCAGGAATCGATGTTGTTCAGGTCCAGGTTGGTGTCGATACCGGCCCACCTTCCGACCTGGGACTCGTATCCGTCGGCGGCGACGATGCACTTGGCGCGGATCTCGATCTCCTCGCCCATGCTCTTTCCCTTGATACCGACGAGCTTCCCGTCCTCACGGATGACACCGGTGGCGGAGGTCCTCATCATGATCTTGGCGCCGGCGTTGGCCGCATCCCTTGCGAGGGCCTTGTCGAACAGGTGCCTCTCGAGGACGTAACCGACCTCTGCCCCGGCCTTGGACTCGTCCAGCTGGAAGCTGGTTCCCTGGGGGGACTTGATGATGGCTCCCTTCATGTCCGCGCGGATCCATGTCGGGTCGGGGGTGATCTTGACCTCGTCGAGCCATTTCTTGGAGACTCCCTCGGCGCACCTGAGGGGTGCTCCGATCTCGGCCTTCTTCTCGATAAGGATCGTGTCGAGGCCTCCCTCGGCGCAGTACCTTGCGGCCATGCTTCCTCCGGGTCCGGCTCCGACAACCACGACGTCGCACTCGTAACTCTTCATATGATCACTCCATGGAAAGTGCTGCGACGGGGCACAGCTTCACGCATCTTCCGCATTTGATGCAGTCCTCGTTGAACTCCAGGATGAAGTCGTTGAGGAATATGGCGTTCTTGGGGCAGGAGCCCACACATCCTCCGCAGTGGAGGCACTTGTCGAAATCTACCTTCAT
>JAEDJU010000048.1 GCA_016296195.1 Candidatus Methanomethylophilaceae archaeon
GGGGCTTCTCGTACATGATTCTGAGCCCACCGTCTATGGGCTCGATGTGGACGTTCTCCACCTCGGATAGGATCATGATAGGGCCGATGTGGGCACCCTCCCTGGAGAGGACTCCCCAGCGCTTGGAGTACACGGAGTAGTAGTACTCCGTACCGGGCTCCACCGTCCTGTCGTTGAACGTTGTGGAGGGGATCTCCGCCAGGGGGCGTGTGTCCTCGGTGATGTTAGACGGGAGGGAGTTCCTCTCCCTGTAGATGCAGTAGGTGACGTTGGCGCTGTCCGCGGGGGGTTCGAACTTCAGGAGGAAGTTCTTCTCCCCGATCTTGCCGACGGGGTCAGCGGGTCCCTGCGGGGGCTGTTCCCTCAGCTTGTTCCTGGCGGTCGGATGGTCGGAACAGATCTCCATGGCACTGACGTACAGTCCCATGCGGAGGTCCCTGGTCTCGGCCACCGTGGCCCTCTGGCAGTACATCTCGGCGGCGTCGTAGTGTCTCCTGGCCTCCTCGTACCTGTGCTTGAGTTCTGGGTCCTCCTTCAGGATCTCCGGATACTGCTCGATGAGGGATTCCGTGGCGGACTTGACCTCGAAGTACCTCTTCTTGTTGTAGGCATCCCCGATGTTCTTGGTCATGGACGAGACCGAGGTCTGTGCCTTGGTCAGTTGTCCCTGGAGGCTGTTGATTCCCGGATAGGATGCGTAGGTGTCCCTGAGGTTGTTGAGATCCTTCTCCGCCCTCGCCAGATGACCTCCCTGGATGTTCATCCTGAAGCTCATCTCGAGGTTCTTGGCCCTCTGGAGTCCCTCCTTGAAGTCGAATCCGCACTTGATGCAGCGTGTGTTGTTGGACTGCTGGGATGTGTTGCACGCGGGGCACACGGTCTTGAAGTTCTTGCCGCAGGCGGGACAGAAGGATGTGTCGGGGCCGGCGGGGACCATGTGTCCGCATTCGGGGCATCTCATCATGCTGCTGTCCGCATGGGAGAAGTTGGCGGCTATCTTCTTCTTGAAGCAGAACGCCTGCAGGATCTGGATGGCCATGGAGTTGTCCACATCCCTCGTGAGGTGGACGCTCATGAGCTCATCTATGTATTTGCGGGTTAGCTGCTGGCTGCTGTACTCCTCCTCGAGGGTGTCCATGACAGGAACCAGTGCCTTGTTGCACCTGCCGTAGGTGATCAGACTCTGGAGTTCCTTGTCGGGCTCTAGGACCAGTTTCACGACCCTCAGGGTCTGGATGTAGGAGTCCTGTTCTGGGAGGATGTCGGGTCTGACGCTGTTGACCCTCTTGTCGCACACCTCGAACGCGTTCCTGATCTGAGACGGTGAACTCCCGTCGGAGAGGGGATCGATGTTGATCTCGAGGTTGGGGTGGGTGATCAGGTTGTTGAGCAGCTCAATCGGGGAGTAGACGTCGACACCCCTCAGTCCCTTGTACGCGTTCAGGACCTTGTCGCTGACCGGCTTGGGGGGCTGACCCTCCTTCACACCTGCGAGTTTGACGATATCCGCCTTGCTGACCCCTTCCCAGTGGAGCTTCTTTGTGAACGGATCGGCGACACCGGGGAGCACGAGGTATGTTCCGTCGGTGAGGATCACGCAGTCCTGTCTGATCCTCTGGGATTTCCCCTTCAGTTCCTGGACCGCATCGGTGAACTCCTTGTGCCTGAGGATCGAATCCTTCATGATCCTCTCCATGTCGGCGGTGGCGTTCACCAGTCTCTCTGCCTTGAAGCGCTGGTCGGTGTCGTTCTGCTTGTTCCTGCTCTCGTTGGCCCACTTGCCCTTCTTGGTCTCGATCTTCTTGAGGATCGATTCGACCGAGTAGCTGTTCTCCTTGAGCGGGTTCAGCCCGAGGAGCTGACAGTAGTTGTTCCTCTTCTCTGCCATGGCCTATCACGATCAGTCGCGGGAGGAGACCTGTGTGCGTCCGCCGGGTGCTGCACCCTCGCGGAGACCCATGTTGCCTGAGGAGATCGCGGTAGCGATGGTTCCGAACGTCTCTCCGAGCCTGTCGATGGTCGTGAAGAGCGCACCATCATCGACGGTGGCGATCTGTCTGAGGAACGATGTGTCCGCCTCGCCGAATCCGACGGCGATGATGGTTATGTTGTCATCGCGGCATCCGCGGGCCTGCTCGACGGCGTTGTCCTTCTTACCCCAGATACCATCGGTGAGGACCACGATGATGCCGACACCGGGCTTCGAGGACACGATGCTCCTGGCCATGTCGAGGGGGCTTGCATCCGTTCCCCTGCCGACCATCTTGACCTTGAGCTCATCGATGGAGTTGAGGATGGCGTATCCGTCGTTGGTGAGCTCCTGGACGACCTTGATCTTGTCACCGAATCCGATGAGGGAGAAGTAGGTGTCCTTGTCCTGGAGGGTGTTGACGAAGTCGCGGATGGACTGCTTGGCGGCATCGATCGGGAGGACATCGCCGTTGCCCATCTCCATGCTCCTGGAGAGGTCGACGCAGATGGCGATGTTCTTGAGGATGGCCTCGTCGCTGGGCTTGTCGTGGGGATCTCCGCCCATCCATCTGATGTCGTCGGGAACGGGCTGGGCCTCCACGTTGAGGGGCTCCCCGTCCTGGAAGGCGGTGATGTTGACGACCCCGTTCTCATCGTAGTTGTATTCGATGTCGATGATTACACCCTGTCCCCTGTTGAAGAATCCGGAGATGACGACCTTGGCGAGGACGTTGCAGTCCAGGGGGACCCTTGACTCTCCCTGGAGGGTGTAGACCTCGATCTTGTCCGTGACGTTGCCCTTCTTGATGGTGAACTGTCTGCGTGTGGTCGTGGGGACCTTGGAGTTCCTCTTGATCATGATCTCGTTGACGTACTTCCTGCCGTCCTGGGCCACCGAGAGCACTCCGAGGGAGTGTGCGGTGACATCGGAGACCTGCATCGCCCTGAGTCCGGTGGCGTTGCTGCAGTAGAGCTCGGCCGTGATGGCAGCTCCCTTGGCGACCGCCAGGTCGGTGTCGCTGTGGGCGATGACCTCGCGTCCGGTAAGGTCCCTGAGGAACCTGGAGACGGAGGGCATCCTCGTGGATCCGCCGACAAGGAGGATCTCGTCGATGTCGGTCCAGGTTATCTGGAGGGAGTCGATGAGGCTGTTGCAGACATCCTTGGTGGCGCTGAGGAGGTGCTCGGTCATGGACTCGAACTCATCCCTGGTGAGCGTGTACTTGGCGCTGTATCCGTCGTAGTTCAGGGGGATGGTGACGCTCTCGGCGATGGAGAGTGTCTTCTTGTATCCCTCGGCGGCGACGATGAGCTCGTTCTTGGTGGGCAGGTCGTCCCTGGGGTCCACGTCGTATTCATCGATGAACTGGTCGCAGACGTACTTGACGATGGCGGCATCCCAGTCCTTTCCTCCGAGGATATGGTTACCCTCGGTTCCTATGACCTCGATGTTGCCCTTTGTGATCCTGACGATGGTGACATCGAAGGTTCCTCCTCCGAGGTCGTAGACCATGACGGTCTTGTCGGCCGCGTGCTTGTATCCGTAGGAGATCGCGGCGGCGGTGGGCTCGTTGATGATCTTGGACACCTTGACACCGCATGCCTCTCCGGCACGGATGGTGGCTGTCCTCTGGAAGTCGTTGAAGTATGCGGGGACGGTGATGACTGCCTCGTCGATTTTCTCCCCTGTCGCCTTCTCGGCGTCCTCGATCAGGTGCTTGAGGAGCATGGCCGAGAGGTCCTCGGATGTGTAGTCCTTGCCGTTGAAGCTCACGGCGATCGAACCGTCTCCCATGTTGCGTTTGAAGGCGGCTGCGTTGACACCGGTACCGTTGGACTGCATGTCCTTGGCATCCTCTCCTACGAGGATGTCACCGTCATCCAGGAAACAGATGACGGACGGGGTGATCTCCTTTCCGAAAGCGTTGGGGATGATCACCGGTTTGCTGGTGTTCTTATCGTATCTAGCTACTGCAGAGTATGTTGTCCCGAGGTCAATTCCAACCTTCATATCCCATCGGTTTGGGCAACGTTTTCGTCATATTTAATAAATAAGGAGTAGGCTACGAAATCCGCAGCTTTATAAAGTGTAATGATGAGTAGGATGTATAATCCAACATATCCCTACGGAATTCGTAGAGGTCATCGGAGGTCCTCCGCAACGTGCTCGAGGGCCGTCTCTATGATGGTTTTCACGTGTTCGTCGCACAGCGAGTAGAACACCATCCTGCCCTCCTTCCTGGAGTTCACGAGGTGGGCGTCCCTCAGGATCCTGAGCTGATGGGATACGGCGGACATGGTCATGCCCAGGGCGGTGCTGATGTCGCAGACGCACATCTCGCCCTTGTCGAGGGAGAAGAGTATCCTGATGCGGGTGGTGTCCCCGAGCACCTTGAAGAAATCCGACAGGCCTGTGGCGGGACCGTTTTCGGGGAGGCACTTGACCGCCTCGGCTATTCTGTCCTCGTGGATACCGAAGCACTCACAGCAGATATCGTCGTCGGCCATCAGACCTTCCTCATCTTCACGAACATCACCAGCAGGACGATTATCGCGGCGACGACTACCACTCCGGACACTATGGACAGCGTCTCCACAAGGTCGGGCATCAGAACGATGGCAGAAGACATCACGAGCAGCAATGCCGCGAAGATCACCGCCAGGATAACAAGGGGTCCTTTCTGCATGTATCCGTCAACGACCTCATGGTTCATGAATGTTGAGTGCCATGGAGGTCCATGGAAGATCCCGCCGACCTATGCCAGAGAGCCGTAGACTGCTATGCCACAGACCCTGAGAGGTCCTATTCGCTGTTCAGGGAGGCGGCCGAGGCCGGGTATCCCAACGGATTCTTCGGATTGGCCGAGATGACTCTCGCGGGATACGGAACCCAGAGGGATCCACTTCACGCCATGGACCTTTACAGGGTTGCCGCGGATGCGGGCCATCCCCCGTCCATGTACCGTCTCGGTATGCTGTACTCCGGAGAGGGAGGAATACCCGAGGACCCGGAGCAGTGCAGGTTGTGGTTCGAGAGGGCTGCCGAGGCCGGGATGGTCGAGGCATATCCCGAGATAGGTGGGATCTACATGTACGGCTACGGAACCCCCCAGGACCCGGAGAAGGCCTACCATTGGTACAGATTGGCCGCGGAATCCGGAGATCCACTGTCCATGTTCAAGATCGGGTACATGTGTTCGGAAGGTATCGGGACCGAGAAGGATGAGGACGAGGCCATACGTATGTTCCGCATGTCCGCCATGAGGGGTGTTCCAGAGGCACAGTTCAAGATGGCCTCGCTGGCTCTGGACGGAAGGATCCCAGGCGGTAGGAACGCGGCCATCCAATGGTACACGAGCGCCTCGGAATCCGGATTCATGCCCGCGAAGTTCAATCTCGCCACGCTGTACTATGATGGCGTAGGCGATGAGAGGGATGTCGGAAAGGCCTTCGGACTCTACAAGGAGGTGGCTGACACCGGAGACGGTGATGCGCTGTTCATGGTCGGAAGGATGTACTTCGAGGGAATCGGTGTGGAAAGGGATATGGAAAAGGGTTTCGAGTACTTCGGTCGTGCGGCCGCAGCGGGAAACCAACTCGCCATGGAGCTGGTCCAGGACATACGTCGCAGACAGAACACCCAGCTCATCAGGATAGATGGGCTGTGATCACTCTTCGACGGGCTCGAACTCGGATTTGGGCTCGCCGCAGACGGGGCAGCACCAGTCGTCGGGGAGGTCCTCGAACTTGACTCCCTGCTCGTCCTCGTCGTAGATGTATCCGCAAAGGGGGCACCTGTACTTCATGAACGGCGTTAAGATTAGCGTTCGTATTTAATGTTTTTTATTTAAACGCCATAAAAAATATTGAATTTGTGGAAAAGGTTTCCCGCCTTACGGCGGGTTATGGTTTCAGTTCTTCTTCACGCAGTTCTCGCATTTGTCGGAGTCCTGCTTTTTGTTGCCGCAGCATCCGCAGTTGCCGCATTTGCAACCGCAGCTTCCGATGCCCTTGCGACGGTTGTTGATCAGACAGGCGACCGCTGCGACCACCAGCAGCACGATGACGGCCGCGACGATCAGGTCGCCTCCGCTCATGCGCCCATCTCCCCACTGGCATCGTACTCGTCACCGGACAACTGGCGGAAGGGATCCTTCGCCACCAGGAGGTAGGCGAGGATCGCGAATATCGCTATTGCCGCGACGACGCTTCCGGGGTGGATGTAGGTTCCCCAGATTAGGCTGAAGACGGCGTAGATGATCATCGACACACCGTATGCCAGAAGGCACTGGTAACCGACCGCCAGCAGTGTGGACCTCCATGTTCCGAGCTCCCTGTGCATGGCACCGATGGCCGCGAAACAGGGTGCGCAGATGAGGTTGAAGGCCAGGAATCCGAGTCCCGCCGCAGGGGTCAGGATGGACTGCAGGATCTCCTCGAGTCCCTCTCCGGACTCTCCCGCCTCGATTCCGAACAGGGTTCCGAAGGTTCCGATGATGTTCTCCTTGGCGATGAGTCCGGTGATGGTTCCGACGGTGAGCTCCCAGTTGGTTCCCCATCCGAGGGGCTGGAATATCACGCAGATGGCACCACCGATCGATGCCAGTATGGATCCCTCGGTCGTGTCGTTTCCGAGGAACTGCAGGTGTGTGTCGTAGCTTGCGAGGAACCAGACCAGCACGGATGCCAGCAGGATGATGGTTCCGGCCTTCTTGACGAAGGACCATCCCCTGTCCAGTGTTCCCTTGGCGACGTTGAGCCAGCTGGGTATGTGGTACGGGGGCAGCTCCATGATGAAGGGTGAGGGTGTTCCCGAGAGCGATTTGAGCTTCTTCAGGATGATTCCAGAGATCAGGATGCAGATGATTCCGAGGATGTAGGCGAAGAGGGCGACGAGTCCGTTGCCTCCGAACAGGGCCCCTGCGATCATTGAGATGACGGGGAGCTTCGCTCCACAGGGGATGAATGTGACGGTCATGGCCGTGATCCTCCTGTCCCTCTCGCTCTCGATGGTCCTGGATGCCATGATTCCGGGGACACCGCATCCGGTACCCACGATCACGGGGATGAAGGACTTTCCGGAGAGTCCGAAGTGCCTGAAGATCCTGTCCATGACGAATGCGACCCTGCTCATGTATCCGATGTCCTCGAGGATACATAGGGCGAGGAAGAGTATGAGCATCTGGGGGAGGAATCCGATGACGGCTCCGACTCCACCGATTATACCGTTGACCAGGAGTCCGGTGAGTGCCTCGCTGACCTCGTTGTCGATACACCACTCCTCGACACTGGTCTGGATGGGATCCTCTATGAATCCGTTGAGCCAGTCTGTGAAGTATGTTCCGATTCCGGTGATGTCCCCGAATCCGATGATCCCCAGGAACATCGCACCGATGATGACGATGAATATGGGGAATCCCCAGATCCTGCTGGTGACGATGCGGTCGATCCTGTCGGAGAGGGTTCCGCGCTCATCGCGCTTGGCCTTCCTGACAGAGTCGGACACTATGCCGGAGATCCTGTTGTATCTCGCATCCGCGATGATGGCATCGATCTCGTCGTCGTAGTCCTCCTCCACCTTGGAGATGTCGGAGGAAATGGCCTTCTTCGCGTCAGGATGGTCCTCGTCGACGGTCTTGTCGTTCTCTATGAGTTTCACGGCGAACCATCTGAGGTGCGATTCGGGGACCTTTCCCCTGAGTGCCTCCTCTCCCTTGGAGATGAGTTCCTCTATGTCGTCATCGAACCTGACGGGGTTGCTCCTGGACTTGGAGTTCCCTGTCTCGACGATCTTCTTCACGAGGTCGTCCACACCGTCGCCCTTGAGGGCGGAGATGGGCACGACGGGACATCCGAGTCCGCGGGACAGCTTCCCGATGTCGATCTCGTCACCGTTCTTCTGGACGGCATCCATCATGTTGAGGGCGATCACCGTCGGGATCCCCGTGTCGAGGATCTGCAGCGTGAGGAACAGGTTCCTCTCCAGGTTGGTGGCGTCGACGATGTTGATGATGGCGTCGGGGTCCTCGTTCATCAGGTAGTTCCTGGACACGATCTCCTCGGGGGAGTAGGGGGACATGGAGTAGATCCCCGGCAGGTCCACGAGCTCGGCATCATCGGCACCCTTGATCTTTCCGACCTTCTTGTCGATGGTGACTCCGGGCCAGTTACCGACACGCTGGGACGATCCGGTGAGTCTGTTGAACAGGGTCGTCTTTCCGCAGTTCGGGTTACCTGCCAATGCTATGGTCAGTGTCATTCTTCAAAACCTCCTCATCCCGGGTCCATAGCTCACGCTAACAGCATGAAAAACGGACGCCGGAGCGGATATCGGAGAGGTCAATCGACCTCGATCATCTCCGCATCACCCTTTCTGAGGCTCAGTTCGTAGCCCCTGACAGTGATCTCGATGGGATCTCCGAGGGGGGCCACCTTACGGACATAGATCTCGCATCCCTTGGTGATGCCCATGTCCATGATGTGCCTCTTGAGGGCTCCTTCTCCGTGCAGCTTCACCACTTTCACGGTGTTACCGCACTCGACGTCTCTCAATGTCTTCATTCCAATCAACTCTCCGGGCAGAACATGATCCTCGA
>JAEDJU010000049.1 GCA_016296195.1 Candidatus Methanomethylophilaceae archaeon
ACACGCCCCTCCAGATTCGGCAAATCCCTCAACTAACCTCCACTCAGAACAATAACAACGGATAATTAGGAAGGGATTGACAAGGGTTTGAAGGGGTCGGTCCGGAAAGGACCTTGACCCCGTTTAGAATCATTCAGTGCCTGAAGACACGGCATCCGGTGAAGACCATGGCCATTCCGTGCTCGTTGGCGGCATCGATGACCTCCTGGTCCCTGATGCTTCCTCCGGGCTGGATGATGGCTGTGACGCCTGCGTTCGCGGCCTCGTCAACTCCGTCCCTGAAGGGGAAGAAGGCATCGGATGCCATGACGCAACCCTCGGTGGGCTCATTGGCCTTCATCGTTGCGATCTTTGCGGAATCGACACGGCTCATCTGACCTGCTCCGATTCCCACGGCACGCTCTCCCCTGACGTACACAACGGCGTTGGAGGTGACGTGCTTGGCGAGCTTCCATGCGAACAGGAGAGAGTGGATCTCCTCCTCTGTGGGGGCCCTGTTGGTAACAACCTTGAGGTTGGCGGGATCGATGACGACATCCTCATCGGTCTGGACGAGCATTCCTCCCTGGACCTTCTTCATCTTGTACTCCCTGTGCCTGTATGCGGGTCCGATGGGGGCGTTGGTCCTGAGGAGACGGATGTTCTTCTTGACCTCCATAATCTCGATGGCTCCCTCTTCGTATCCGGGGCAGATGACGGCCTCCACGAAGTGCTGGGAGATCTCCTTGGCGACCTCGACGGTACAGTTCCTGTTGAGGCAGATGACACATCCGAACGCGGAGAGGGGGTCCACGTTGTATGCGGTCATGAACGCATCGTAGATGTTGTCATCGGATGCGAGTCCGCAGGGGTTGGTGTGCTTCATGACGACAGCGGTGGGCTTCTCGAAATCCATGCAGATGTCCAGGGCCTTGTCCAGATCCAGGATGTTGTTGTAGGAGAGCTGCTTTCCGTGGTCCAGGAGCTCCGCGTTGGCAACGGAGATTCCAGGTGTGAAGGGGTCCTTGTAGAATGCTGCCTTCTGGTTGGGGTTCTCACCGTATCTGAGGTCCTCGACCTTCTCCAGGGGGATGGGGAAGGATGCGGGGAATCCCTCGCAGAACCTGCCGTACATGCGGGATGCGATCATGGCATCGTAGTTGGCGGTGACGACGAAGGCCTCGGCCATGAGCTTCTGGTGGAGCTCGAGGCTGAGCTCCCCCTTGTCCTTCAGCTGTGCGAGGATCTCGGGGTACTGCTCGGGACCGGTGACGACGGCCACGGACTCGTAGTTCTTGGCGGCGGCACGGATCATGCTGGGTCCGCCGATGTCGATGTTCTCGACAATGTCCTCGAAGGAGACACCCTCCTTGAGCACTGTCTGCTTGAAGGGATAGAGGTTGATGACGACCATGTCGATGGGTTCGATCCCCTTCTCCTTGATGGCGGCCATGTGCTCGGGAACATCCCTGCGGGCGAGGATCCCTGCGTGCACCTTGGGATGGAGGGTCTTGACACGTCCGTCCAGCATCTCGGGGAATCCTGTGACATCGGAGACCTCGGTGACGGGGAGTCCGTTCTCTTTCAGAAGTTTGTATGTTCCACCGGTCGAGATGATCTCGACCCCGAGCGAGGAAAGCTCCTTGGCGAAATCCACGATTCCGCTCTTATCGGAGACACTGATAATTGCCCTTTTGATCTGTGACAGTTGTATACCTCCTCTTACGAGGTGCGCATACTCATGTATGCATCTTCCGAATCTACTACCAGTATATAACCTAGTTCGACCTCCGTTGCGGAAACCATTCATTTTCCTACGGATATCGCATTTTAATCAGTATTGAGATGTGTTTTCCCATCTGAAATATATCATACAACCCCAAGCGTCATATCGTACATGGGGATACGTCGTGACGATGAGGAAGAAGGACCTGGAGATACGCCTGCAATCGGTACGCAACTTCGAGAACCCCGATCCTGCCCTGGAGCAGTACATGACGCCTGCGACGATGGCCGCGGACATACTATTCGATGCGTACAGGGCCGGTGATGTCGAGGGGATGAAGGTCCTGGACCTCGGATGCGGAACTGGTATGTTCTCCATCGGCGCTTGGATGCTCGGAGCGGGCATGGTGAGGGGATACGACATCTCCGATTCCGCACTGTCCGTGGCCAGGAGGAACGCCTCGGACATGGGAGCCGAGGTGGAGTTCCTGAAGAGCAGGATAGAGGACGTGGATGAGGGTGCGGACACGGTGTTCATGAATCCCCCGTTCGGCTGCCAGAACAGGAACGCCGACCGTCCGTTCCTGAGGAAGGCCATGGAGATATCCGAATGCGTGTACTCCATCCACATGGCGGACACGGTGGACTTCGTGAGAGGATTCTGCGAGGAATCTGGGAGGTCTGTTGTTTCCTCTAAAATCTATAAGTACGAAATCCCGCATACATTTTCATTCCATACGAAGACGAAGAAGACGGTTGACGTCGCGGTCGTCAACATAAGGTGATTCACAATGGCAGATTCTGATTTGGTTTTCCCGGGAGATGAGGTCGCAGTTGAGGAGGAGTACATCGCATCCGACGGGACTTTCGCCGAGAACGGCGTCATATATGCATCGCAGATCGGTGTCCTCGAGTTGGACGACGACAACTGCGTGGCCAGGGTCATCTCCCCCAACCCCCCCAACATCCTCGCAGTGGGCGACATCGTCTACGCAGTGGTCGCCGACATCAGGAACACGATGGCCACCGCGGATGTCGTCGGAAAGGACGGAGTGGACAGGACCCTCGGAGGAGAGACGTACGCCACCATCCACGTCTCCAAGATCTCCCAGGGATACACCGACGATGTGTCCAAGGAGCTCAGGAAAGGGGACTTCATCAGGGCAAAGGTCACAGGCATCAAACCCTCCCTCCAGCTCACCACCAAGGACAACCACCTCGGAGTCATCAGGTCCCTCTGCAGCAAGTGCAAGAGCGAGATGGTGAAGAAGGGAACCGGACTCTTCTGTCCCGAGTGCAAGTACAGCGTCCCCAGGAAACTCGCCGACGATTACGGCGACGTCAAGATCTGAGCGTGCGCTCGATGAAGTTAGTCTCCCTGATGTCCAACGGCATCGACTCCCCGGTCGCATCCTACAGGATGAGCCTCATGGGTGCCGATGTCATCCTTCTGCACATGGACAACCGTCCCTACACGGATGACCGCAGTGTGGAGAACGTGAAGGCCATCGCCGAACGTCTCAGAGAGGTCACAGGAAAGGAGTTCCCACTCTACATGGCACCCCACGGTGACAATCAGAGGGAGATCTCCGAGAACTGCGACAGGAGCTACCAGTGCGTCATGTGCAAACGCGTCATGCAGCGCACGGCGAGGGAACTGGCGAAGATTCTTGGTGCTGACGCCATCGTCATGGGCGATTCCCTCGGCCAAGTGGCATCGCAGACTCTGAGGAACATCGTGTCCGAGAACATCGGATTGGATTTTCCGGTCATAAGGCCCCTCATAGGCATGGACAAGCTCGAGATAGAGGCCATCGCCAAAGAGATCGGAACCTACGACATATCGATCAGGCCCACCGACGGATGCACCATAGTGCCCGTGGGACCGATCACCAACGCGGATCCGGAGAAGGTGGCGAGGTTCGGCGAGAAGATAGACGTCGATGCCATCGCCAGAAGGTCGGCCGAGGCCGCCCACCTGATCTGAAAACCCCTTTCCACCTTCTAATATCAGTAATAGGGCCTTCTGGAGTAGAAGGCGGGACAGGAGTCAATATCCTCCTTGTCGTACAGCATGTCCATGGAAACATTGGAGATGTAGGACATCTGGATACGGGAGATGTACAGGAAGTTGTCCCCGATCGGGATCTTCAGATCGGATTCCTTCGGGCCCTTAACGGAAGTGGGCACGAGTGCGGGACCCATGCATGCTGTGCAGATACGGTAGTCCCTTCCCTCGGACATGATCATCTTCTTGACATCCTCGTCAACGGTTATCTCCATGATGCCCGGAATACAGAGGGATAGATAATCATGATGCCTCATCGGAGACGGTGATCGGAAGATTCCAGGAACAGGGACACCGCCCCGGGCACATCCCTCGACAGGATCGCCGGAAGGTCCTTCAGACCTGCCACCCTGCGGTCCATGATGACGGCGACACCCCTGTCCGTCTCCGACCTGATCAGTCTTCCGATGGCCTGCCTCATCTTGCGGACCGTCGGGATCGTGGTCGTGTACCTCATACCGTCACCGAAACGGATGTCGTAATACCTCTTCAGGGCACGCAGTTTGGCGGTCGGCTTGGGGTACGGTATCCCGATCAGTATCGCGAGTTCCAGGGCCCTGTCCGGGAAATCCAGGCCCTCGCTGATCCTTCCGCCGGTGACACAGAACAGGACGGATCCCTCGGATGACCTGAAGTTCTCGAAGACGTCCATCAGATCGGACTGTCCCATGCCCCTCTCCTCGTAGTAGACATCACGGCCGAGAGCGGACACCAATCCGTCGTCGACCATCCTGTCCATGAACTGATAGGATGGGAAGAACACCGCCGTGTTGACCCTGACCGAGTTCACCGTGGACACGACGAGGTCGAAGAGCCTGTCGTAGTTCTCCTTGACCGACCTCTCCTCGTACTTCATGGACACCGTGTCGGTATACAGGGTCAGGAGGTTCTCCTCGGGGAACACGCAACCGAGGTTCATCGTGTTCACTCTGTCGAGACCTATCTCCGAGATATAGGAATCCAAGGGCTCCAGGGTCCCGGACATGTGTATGGATGAGAAACATCCGTTCAACGGGTCGGATGCACCCTGCGGATCCATGCAGTAGGATTGGAACTTGGGATTGTCTCCGCCGAGGACGAGACGGACATACATTTCCTCGTCACCGTTGATCCAATACTGTAAGAAACGGGACATCGAACCTATGTACGTGCGGGGGAGCTTACGGCGCTGCTTCTTCCTCTCCGCGATCCCGTCGCCGATCTCCTCCATGGCCTTCAGGATCCTCCCGATGGTGACGCTCGTCACACCGAGACGGTCCATGAGCTCCTCCTCAAGGAAGTATGGCGGGAGCATGCCGTCCTCGTCGATCAGATACTCCTTCACGGCGCCATCCAGGATCTCCCTGAGGACAGAGGCGATATCGATGACGGTGAGGCCTTCATGGACCATCGGATTGCCGTTGTCGGTGGCCTCCTTCTCGGTGAGCTCCATGGCCCTTGCGCTGTACTCGAAGGTCTGCACCTCACGGAGGTAGTCCGGGAGATTGTGGGCCTCGTCGATTATCATCACCGTCTTCGACAGAGGAACCCCGATCCACTGTATGAAGCGGTCGAGGACCTGGGGCATGAACACGAACGGATATGGGACGGCGATGATGTCCGCCTTGGGCATGGCGTACTTCAGAAGCTCGTAGGGACACAGGCCGGCATCCTCGCACATGCGGGCGAACTCCTCCGGCTCCGGATGACGGGTGCGGATGAGGTCCACCCACTGATCGATATCTGCGGATTCTATCCTCTCATAGAACTTGCAGTGACACCCGCTATCACCGTCTCTGCGTTTGTACTCCGAGCAGAGTTTGGATATCTCCTCGGAAGTACCCGAGGCGAGATCGGGATCATCCCTCATCATGGGGCATGTGGAGGCCGAACGGCCCTGGATGCCCACACACAGAACGTCCGCCTTCAACGCTGCGGACTCGCGTATGACCTGTTTCTGCTGTGATTTGGTCCTCGTGAGATAAAGGACCTTCATCCCACGGTCCATGGTGAAGCCGAGGACCCCGCACAGGGAGGTTATGGTCTTCCCCGTACCGGTCCCGGCCTCTATGACCGCACATCTCCTGTCACGGACCGTCCGGTCGATGAACTCTATGAGCTCCCTCTGACCGGGACGGTACGTGTATGGAAACGGGTCCATCGGTTTATGCGGCGTCGCCGCCCCTGTGCCATATGTCGTCGGGCAGGTCGTCGTAGATGGACTCCTCGTGGAATTCGTCCTCGACGGACCCAACCTTGCTGGCCATCAGGGCCTGGATCTTGTCCCTCTTGAACAGCCAGTAGTGGATCCTCCACTCCCTGCCGTCGTAGAGGGTGGTCTCCTCCCTCTCGGTGGTGAGGATGCCCGCGTCCTCCAGCATGTAGAAGGCATCGCGGTCCTCGGGCTCCAGGATATTGTCGATGATCCTGTCGGAGTAACCGAAGAAGTTCAGCACGTGGTGGGCGAGCTCGTATGCCTGCTCCTCCACCATTCCGCGGGAGTTGTCGATGCTGTTCTTGATGGCCTGTGTGAGGTCATCCACCGTGACGATGCCCATGCTCAAGCCACCAGGTCGAGGAACTTGATGTCCTTGGAACCGACGTCCGCGGAGATCTTCTGGACGAGCTCATCGGGGATGGGCTGGTCGACGGTCAGGAACATGAGTGCACGGTCGCCGGATCTTCCGACGGACATCTGTGCGACGTTGATTCCGGCGCTTCCGAGGGTGTTGCCGACGATACCGATGACTCCGGGGGCATCCTTGTACTCGACGAACATCATGTCGCCGTACATGGGGACCTCGAAGGAGAACACATCGACACCGACGAGCCTGGGCTGTCCGCCGATGACGGTTCCCCTGATGGTGTGGGACTCACCGTCTGCGGTGAACCTGATCTCGATGATGCTGGCGTAATCCTTGGCGGTGTCGTTGTTGGTCTCGGCGATCTCGATTCCCTTGGACTTGGCCACGGGAAGGGCGTTGATGATGTTGGCGGAACCGATGATGTTCCTGAAGTATCCGATGAGGGTGGACACGGTCAGGAGCTTGGTCTGCTTGCCGGCGAGTCCTCCGCAGTATGCGATCTCGAGCTTCTGGAGGGGGCGGTTTCCGACCATCTGCTGGACGAGTGTTCCCATCCTCTCCGCCAGGGGCATGAAGGGCTCGGTGTCGGCATCGAGCTTTCCGCGGGGTGCGTTGATGGCGTTGGACACGATGTTGTCCCTGAGGTACATGACGGCGTGCTCCGCGATCTCCACGGCGACCCTCTCCTGTGCCTCCACGGTGGATGCTCCGAGGTGGGGGGTGGTGACGAGGTTGTCGAGCTCCAGGAGCTTGGCCTCATCCTCGGTCAGGGGCTCGTTGCACCAGACATCGAATGCCGCACCTGCGATGATCTTCTCCTTGAGGGCGGTGTAGAGGTCGTCCTCGTTGACGATACCTCCGCGGGCCACGTTGGCGATCCTCGCGTTGGGCTTCATCATCTTGAACTGGGGCAGGGAGATCATGTTCCTGGTCTCGGGGAGCAGGGGCGTGTGGATGGTCATGAAGTCCGCTGTGGAGATGACCTCCTCCAGTGTGGTGAGCCTGACACCGAGGCTGTCGGCGACCTCCTTGGGCAGGAAGGGATCGTATCCGATCATGGTCATGTTGAACGCCTTCATGCGTTTGGCGACCTCTCCTCCGACACGTCCGACACCGATGATTCCCAAGACCTTTCCGTTCATCTCGACACCGGTGTACTTGGATCTCTTCCACTCGCCCTTGTGCATGGACTCGTGGGCGAAGGGGATGTTCCTGGCCAGTGCGAGGAGCATGGCGCAGGAGTGCTCCGCCGCGGACAGGATGTTCGCGGAGGGGGTGTTCATGACGAGGATTCCCTTGTCGGTGGCGTAGGGGACGTCGATGTTGTCGACTCCGACTCCCGCACGTCCGATGACGCGGAGGTTGGTTCCTGCATCGATGACCTTCTTGGTGACCTTGGTTCCGGACCTGATGATGAGGCAGTCGTAGTCGCCGATGATGCCGCAGAGCTCGTCCTCGCTGAGGCCGGGTTTGACGTCCACGGGGAATCCGGACTGCTTGAGAATCTCGAGTCCCTCGTCCGAAAGGGGATCCGATACCAGAATCTTTGTTGTCATTTTCACTCCTCCATGATCTCGTCCATTGCGGACAGAAGCTGTTTGATTCCGGCCGGGGTGGTGTCACCCATGTGACCGATCCTGAATGTCTTCTCCTTCACATCGCCGTATCCGTTGGAGATCTCGTATCCCTTGGATTTGAGCTTGCTGTGGAAGGCATCGAAGTCGAGGTCTCCGCGGTTGAGGACCCCGATGGAATTCGACCTGTAGCCCTGCTCGGGGAAGACTCCCGCGAGCTTCTCGTCCGCCCAGTTCCTGACGAGGTCGGCCATCTGCTGGTGCCTGTCGTACCTGTTGGAGACACCCTCCTTCAGGATGCGGTCCAGCTGGTAGTCGAGTCCGTACATGAGGGATACGGGCGGTGTGGTGAGGGCGTAGTTGACGTCGCTCTGCTTCTTGATCTTGAGCAGATCGGTGTAGAATCCCCTGTTGGAGACGGTCTTGGCCTTCTCCAGGAGCCTCTCGGAACAGAGCATGATGGCGAGTCCCGGGGGCAGCGCAAGGGCCTTCTGGGTTCCAAAGACGATAGAATCCGCATCCATGTCCTTCACCTTGATGTCCATGGCGAATGCAGATGTGACGGCA
>JAEDJU010000050.1 GCA_016296195.1 Candidatus Methanomethylophilaceae archaeon
CGGAGGGGAGACCTTCCTGCGCCTGAACCTCGCATGCCCCAGGTCCACATTGGAAGAGGGTCTCGGAAGACTCCTCTCGGGCTACTGCAAACTCTCCTACCGTCACACTCCAACACCGGTGCTCATGGACAACAGAAACGCCGGTCTTCCCAGATCAAACAACGAGGTGAAACAATGAGCAATGCAGATTCAATCAAGATAACAGTCTGTCCCGGATTCAACAAGCAGGGCAGAAGGGAGAACTTCGAGCCTATAGAGATCCGTCCTGGTGATCTGATCTCCATAGTCGGTCCCACCGGTTCCGGTAAGACCGCGTTCATCAACGACATCGAGGTCTGCGCGCAGGAGGACACCATCACCAGGCGCCGCATCCTCGTGAACGATGTCGCCCCTTCCGATGATATGATCCGTGATCCCGCCAAGAAACCGATCGCCATGATCACACAGAACACCAAATGCCTTGCCGACCTCTCCGTCAGGGAGTTCCTGGAGATGCACAGGACCACAAGGGGCAATCTTGCCGAGAACATCGTCGATGAGGCCATCGCCCTAGGCAACAGGTTCACCGGCGAGAAGTTCGACGGGGACTGGAGGATCACCGACCTGTCCGGAGGACAGACCCGCTCCCTGATGATCGCGGATGCGCTCCTGATCTCCGACACTCCCATCATCCTCCTCGACGAGATCGAGAACGCCGGAATCTACAAGGAGGCCGTCATCGAGAGCCTCAGAGACATGCACAAGGCCGTCATTTTCGTCACCCACGACCCGTATGTGTCGATGATCACCGAGAGGAGGATCGTCATGAGGAACGGTGAGGTGGTGGAGGTCATCAAATCCACAGGAAGCGAGGATAAGGCGATCAAGCTGGTCCAGGACCTGGACGAGAGGCTCTCCGTCATCCGCGAGAGGCTCAGGAACGGGGACGTCATCGGGGAGGCGACACTTTGACCGACGGACTCCGTCTCATGGTCATCGCCGGACCTCCCAGTGCCGGTAAGACTGCCGTCATCAGGCAGATGATCGGACATCTTCAGGGAAAGGGATCCAAGGTCGCCTTCCTGAAGATCGATGTCGTCAGGGCGTTCGAGGATGAGGAGCTCAGGGAGGAGTTCGGCATCCCCACACGCAAGGTCTACTCAGGAGACATGTGTCCCGACCACATGAGCATCATGATCATCACCGATGCCATGAACTGGGCGAAATCCGAGGGTGCCGACACACTCATCGTCGAGAGTGCCGGACTCTGTCTCAGATGCACACCCTACTTCACCGATTCCTTCGGAATCTGTGTCATGTCCGCCCTGTCCGGAACGAGGGCACCCCTCAAGATGGCACCCATGATCGACCTCTCCGACATGTGCATCATCACCAAGACAGACCTCATCTCCCAGGCGGAGAAGGAGGTCTTCAGGCAGAGCATCAGGGAGGTTCACCCCGACATGGACATCGTCGAGACCAACGCCATACAGGGTACCGGACTCAGGTACCTTTTCAGGAGGATGGATGAGGTCCAGCCCATCATGCCCGGAACCGAGATCTCCCTGCGCGGAAACCCCCCGCTCGGAGTATGTACCATCTGCATCGGAAAGAAGACCGTCGGATGGCAGAACCACTTCGGTGTGATCAGGAGGATCGACGATGCCGACAACATCTACCGCGGAGAGTAAGTTCATCCCTCCGGGAAGGAACTGCGGTGCATGCGGTTGCAGGACCTGTGACGAGTACATCGCTAGGACATCCCTGGGGTCCCTCGATTACCAGGCATGTCCCTTCTACTCCGTCCCCGGGAAGATCGTGAGGTCCGACATCCCGTTCGTGGAGAAGTACAGCGGTATCGATGTCCTGGGGCAACCCTACGACTACGTCATGACGGCCATGCCCGGAGAACCCTCCGCCAGGAAGATAGTACTGCCCTTCAGGTCAGATTCCGTCGAGAGGATGGAGATCGTCCCCGGAGACATCGTCGTCGGACGTCCTGCAGGGGCCGGATGTCCGATCAACCATGTGATGAAGGTCATCGACGCCGATCCAGTGACCGGTGTCATCACCGGCCATGTCCTCGGTCCCGCTCTGTCCCGTGGACACTACGAGGATGTCAAGGAGGTCAAGATGTACCACATGCTCGGATTCGAGGGAAGGGCGATACCCATAACAAGGGAACCGCAGTTCGGAGTGAGGCAGCACTTTCTTCCCGGTTTCTGCATGATGGACCGTGCCCACACCGCGTTGTGCAACATGGTCATCAAGAAACCATGGGGGATCCATGCCCGCGTGGAGAACATAATCATCCTGTGAGGAATGAGAATGACAGGTTCAACACATTCATTCGAGGCAGACGGCAAAAGGATCACCGTAACAGTCGAGGACACGGAGGATGCCCAACAGACACCCCAGACCGTCAGGAGATCCGTGTTCGACATCCAGAAGAAGATCAACGATCGCACCGCCAAGGTCTACACCGCCAAGGAGTTCAAGGACCTGGTCAGACAGGGCAGGAGGCCCACCTTGGAGCAGGTCGACGCCGTCACTGCGGGTACCTTCGGTATCGTCTCCGGTACCCTGGCCATATTCTGCATCCCCATCTGCGAGGCGGGGAGGTTCAAGCACGCGGAGAAGGTCACGATGAACGGTGTTCCCGCCACAGTCGGACCGTGTCCCAACGAATCCCTTGGAATGGTTGACATCATCGTCAACGGAACCGCCAGGAGGGACAAGGACTACGGCGGAGGCCATCTCTTCAGGGACCTGGTCGAGGGGAAGCAGGTTGAGGTCCTCGTCGAGACCGACACCGGAGACACCCTCTCGAGAATGGTCACCCTGGGGGAGATCCCGTTCGCCAGGATGGTCACGACCCGCAGCTTCTTCAAGAACTACAACTGCTTCGCGACACCGGAGGAGGATGTGGAGACCATCTTCTGCGGACCCAATCCCATGAAGGGAGGTTGGGCAGAGGCGACGTTCAGCGGTTGCGGTGACATCAGCCCCCTGCAGAACGATCCCCAGCTGAGGTTCCTCAGGACGGGTGCGGGGGTCTTCGTCAACGGTGCCCCAGGAATCGTCCTGGGCACAGGTACCCGCAGCAACGCCGCAAAGCCGAATCTGTCCGTCCAGGCGGACATGCACCTGATGAGGCCGGAGTACATGGGAGGTTTCAGGACATCCATCAGTCCCGAATGCACCATATCCGTCGGAACGGTGTTCCCTGTTCTGGACCAGGACATGCTGGAGAGGCTCTCCATCCTCAACGAGGATGTGGAACTCCCCCTGAACGATGTCCGTGACAGGAAGCCCATCTGTCTCGACTACTACTCCTCGGTATGGAACGATGACAACATCGATGTGCAGGTTGACGCATCCAAGTGCCTGCACTGCGGTCGCTGCAGGGCGGATGAGTTCTGCCCCAGGGATGCATCACCCTCCAAGGGGATCGACAGGAGTCTGTGCATGGAGTGCGGGAACTGTGTCAACTACTGCGTCGGACACGTTTTCTCCTGCGACATGGGCAAGGTGAGGTTCGAGATCGACCCGTCCGTGCCAGGAGGTCAGAAGAAGACCTTCAGGATCCCCGTGGGACAGAGGGAGGAGTTCGACGTCCCCATAGGTCAGAGGCAGTCCTGCAGGAGGATAGGACTGAAGGTGTGCGACGAGCTCAAGGGACTGGTCGAGGAAGGCAAGTGGTCCCTCGGCTACTTCAACGAATACATCCAATAAACCGATTCATCACATGGAAGGTCACATCATGTCGGAAGATGGAAGGAACTACACCCTGCACTGCGTCGAGAACGGGGAGCAGGTGGAGGAGAACTACACCCTCATGTGCCCACACGGTCACAAGGGACTCCTCAGAGCGAAGTACAGGGCCAAACAGTTGACGGTGGGTCCGGAGGAGAACATATTCAGGTTCAAGGACTGGTTGCCCGTGTCGACCACCTTCGAGTCCAGGGCCGGACCTGTCGCCTTCAGGAGTGAGGGGCTGTCCAAGGAGCTCGGACTCAGCAACCTCTGGATCGGATTCACCGGATACTATCCCGAGCGCGGTGCGTACGCCGTCTCCGGATCCTTCAAGGAGCTGGAGGCACTGCCCACATACGCACGTCTCCAGGATTTCTCGGACGATTCCGTCGTCATCGCCTCCGCGGGAAACACCGCCAGGGCCTTCGCCGAGATCGGTAACCAGATCGGCAAGAGATGCGTCATCGTGGTCCCCGAGAAGGCTGCAGATGGTATGACCGTCACCGAGGACAACGGTCAGGCAACCCTGCTCTCCGTCAAGGGGGATTACGCGGATGCCATAGCCGTTGCCGACAGGATCGCCGCCATGGACGGGTACGTTCCCGAGGGAGGCGCCAGGAACATCGCC
This sequence comes from Candidatus Methanomethylophilaceae archaeon, assembly GCA_016296195.1. Classification (GTDB taxonomy): domain Archaea; phylum Thermoplasmatota; class Thermoplasmata; order Methanomassiliicoccales; family Methanomethylophilaceae; genus Methanoprimaticola. The sequence goes on from JAEDJU010000050.1 coordinate 4,364, forward strand.
CGCAGGGATGGTATGGGAACCGTCATGCTCGAGGGTGCCGTGAGGATCGGACGTCTTCCGGACCACTACTTCCAGGGTGTCGGCAGCGGTACGGGAGGTATTGCGGCATGGGAGGCCGCCATGCGTCTCGTCGATGACGGAAGGTTCGGTTCCAAGCTCCCGAGGTTGGAGCTTTCACAGAACGAGCCCTTCACCCCGATGAAGAGGGCCTGGGACGCACGTAGAAGGGAGATCCTCCCCGAGGACCTGGGCCACGACGGTGCGGTCTTCGAGGTGTACGCAGATGTCCTCACCAACAGGAAGCCCCCGTACTCGATGGCCGGAGGTGTCTTCGATGCCATGTACGCCACCGACGGAAGGTTCCATTCCGCTACCAATGCGGAGGCGAAGGAGGCCGAGAAGCTCTGGAACTCCATCGAGAACGCATGCCCCAATCCCGCCGCATCCGTCGCACTCGCCAGCCTGATCAAGGCCGTGGACGAGGGACTGGTCGACAGGGATTCGTGCATATTCCTCAACATGACCGGAGGCGGTCTGGAGCGTGCAAGGGAGGACCACGTCATGGACAAGGTCCCCGTCAGGGCCACCGTCGAGAAGGACGTGTCCGATGAGGAGATCAGGGAGTTGTTGGCATGAACGAGGAGGCGGTCATCCAGCAGCTCAGGGATTCCGGTGTGGACCTGGTCGTGAGCCTTCCCTGTGACAAGAACAAGCTCCTTACGGACATGCTCCACGAGGAGATCAGGACGATCGACATCACCCGTGAGGAGGATGCCGTGGGGATCTGTGCCGGAACATCCCTCCTCGGGAAGAGGGCGGTGGTTTCCATACAGAGTTCCGGTCTCGGCAACATGCTCAACGCCATGATGTCCCTCACCGACTGCTTCAAACTCCCGTTTTTCGTGCTGGCGAGCTGGAGGGGTACGGAATCCGAGAAGATCGAGGCCCAGATCCCGTTCAACTCCAAGATACCCCAACTCCTGCAGGTCTACGGCATCGGATGCTCCGTGGTCGAGACCGCCGACGACATCCACCTCATAGGGGAGTCCATGAGGGATGCCTTCGACAGGAACGTCATGAACGTGGTCCTGATCAAGCCCGAACTCTGGGCCGGATCCAAGCGTCTCCCCCAGGAGTACCCGTCGAGGGCCCGTGTTACCCCGGGATTCGATTCCAGGGACTTCCCCGAGCCCGTGCTCACCCGTCTCGAGGCCATCCGCGAGGTCATGTCGACCATAGGCGATGACGATCTCGTGGTCTCGAACATCGGTGTGCCCTCCAAGGAGACTTACGCCTCCAGGGACCGTCCCCTGAACTTCTACATGCTCGGCAGCTACACCCAGGCCACACCCATCGGATTGGGTATGTCCCTGGTATCCGACAGGAGGGTTGTCGTAATAGACGGTGACGGAAGCCTCCTGGGTTCATCCGTGTTCCCCGTCCTCGCTGCCCTGAGGCCCTCCAACCTCACCGTGGTCTGCGTGGACAACGGGGCATTCGGTTCCACCGGCAACCAGGTGAACCAGGCGTACGGATGTGTGGACCTGGCAGCCGTCGCATCAGCGTTCGGTCTACCGGACGTCCGCAGGGCCCACACCCCCGAGGGCATACGTTCCGCCCTGGATGGAGGGGACGGATTCAGGTTCATCCACGTTCCGATCAAAGCCTTCAACTCCGACTCGCCCAACATCCCCCTGACGGCGGCACAGATCCGCGACAGGTTCATGTCGGCACTCTGAAACCCGTTCAGGGCCGTCCCATCCCTTCATGGGGGCGGCCCATCACCTTCTCCACGGTTCACAGGCTCACCTGTCCGCATATCGCGAATATGAGGAGTGACACGGGACACATCACGCAGAACCTCCACAGGGTGTCCACGAACCTCCCTCCCCTTCCGAGACTGGATGTCAGCAGGGATATCAGCATGCAGAGCTCCACCAGGTACACCTCGAGGATCGAGGATGTCCCTTCAAGTCCGCTGTATCCGGCCATGGAGGACAGCGGTTCCAACATGGACATGCTCAGGCCAAGGACCATCGGAGCGAACACCGCTGCGGTGGCGAACATCATGTCCGTGAGGGATTTCAGTCTGGTCTCCAGGACCCTCATGGTCACACTCCGGTTCTGATACTGCCTCCCCATGGTCACCGCCAGACGTCCCGCATCCTCCACATCCCGCACAGAGCAGGACCTGATGTCATCGATGGATGATGCCATCTCGGGGGAGACGGGTGATACCGCCATCCTCACGGCGGAACCGATGTCTCCCCTGCACATCTCCAGCTCGCATCCGAGCCTTCTTCCGATCTCGGAGCAATGGACCTTCGACTCCATGGAACCGACGGATGCGGTCTCGAAATTCTCTCCGGAGAGCATCCTGTTCCCCATGTCCATGATGGAATCCATCAGGGAATCCACGCACCTGTCCGTCTCCACCGAACGTTTCCTGTCCCCCCAGGCGTAGGCGAGCGTGATGATTGCCGCGGGGGCCAGGGAGAACAGCAGCATGCCATCCGGATCGAAGCCCAGCATCCTGTGGACGATGATCAGGGGGATGGTTATCAGGAGAGGTAAAGCAGTCCTCCATCCTATGAACCTCCCATGGTCATCCCTGAAGGGGTTCCTCGAGCGTATCCACATGCACATGGCGAGGATCCCGCCCGGTATGAGTGCCAATGTGACCAATATCACCGTCTCCCCGCTTATCATATCGGCCCCGAACATCCCTCCGATGCTGAGCATGGGCATCAGCGACATGAGGATCATGGGCACCATTATCCCGATGGCGAATATCGCCATGCATGGGAAGGACAGGGACGAGCTGTAGGATTCCCCCATAAGTCTCACATTCTCCAATGCGGAATCGGCCGCATCCCTGAGTATCCTCGAGGACTCTGTCCTGTCCTGTGATTCCGATGCCGCTATGCACATCCCCACCGACCTGCGGTAGCCCATCGCCTGTTCGGGAAGTTTCTCGAGCACATCCGTGAGCGCCTCCCTCAATCCGGGGTGACCCTTCGTGTCCACGGAGTTCACAGCATCCGAGAACAGTCTCCTGGAGTTCACCGGACCTTCCAGGGCCACGGACCTTATCGCCGTGTCCAGCGAACCTCCCGATTCTAGTGAGGATGTGAGCATACCCACGACCGCCGGACCCTCTCCGATCAACCTCCTGCAGTCAATGGCCATCTCCCATCCTCTCCTTCAGGATGCCCACCAGGGTCTCCGCGGTGTCGTTCCTCTGTCTGTGCGACACTATGTCGTTGGCGATGAGGATCCATTCCGGTCCCAGGAACCTTTCATCTGTTCCGCCCGCCTCCGCCAGAATCGAGCGCATCATCGCCCTGGCACGGATCTCCAACATGGCGTCCCTTCTGTTCACCTGTCCCGACCTCATGGCCCTGACCATGACCGGGGATGAGAACAACGCATCGTTGTCGTCCAACTCGATGAAGCTCCCCGGTTCCTCCCCGGTGGACATTATCTCGTTCACACGTCTGATCATGCGTCCGGAGCGTCTGTCCTTCACCGTGCCCAGGCAGACAATGACGTCCGTGGCCATGAACGCCTCCGGGGATATGCCAAGGTCGTGGACAACCCTCTTGTAGACGGATTCCGCGGAATCGCCGTGTATGGTCCCCAGGACGGAACTCCCGGCACGTCCTGTCCTCATGCTCTGGTAGAGGGTCCTCGCCTCCTCTCCCCTGACCTCCCCCAGGACGATGGCGGACTCCCCCATCCTCAGGGAAACCCTCAGCGCCTCATCGGACCTGGAGGACTGGTCACCCTCCATCCTGTCGTCCACCAGGATGGTCTGCACCTTGTATCCCAGTCTCCTCATCATCTCATCACCCAGTTCGGGTGTGTCCTGGACTGTAAGGATCCTCTGTTCACGGGGGAATTCGAACAGCAATGCCGATAGGAGGGAGCTCTTAC
>JAEDJU010000051.1 GCA_016296195.1 Candidatus Methanomethylophilaceae archaeon
AGGTCTTGATCTCCATGGGGTCGAAGGCATCGTGGATCATCTGCATGTAACCGGTCTGCTCCTCGAGCTTGTCCTTGAAGTAACTGCCCTCACCCGCCTCCTCCGGAAGCACCCTGTTCACGATCAGGGCCTCCACGTTCTTGTTGAACAGGCTGAGATAGGTGTACGCACGCATCGTCTCCTTGATGACCATGCGCTCGGGATTGAGGACCAGTCTCACGGTGGTCCTCTTGGGGTCCTCCATCAGTTCCCTGACCTCCTCCATGTTGTCCTTGAGGATCTCGAGGCTGTCGAGGACGTCCTTCGAGGGTAGCGGGACGTCCATCATCTTCCCGACTGTGGCCCGGGCCAAGCCAATGAACCTCTTCACAACGCCGAAGATCCTGTCGATGTACCAGTTGGTGATGTCCGGGAAGCTGAGGAGCCTGAGAGTCTCACCCGTGGGTGCGGTGTCCATGACGATGACATCGTATCTCCCCTCCTTGTCGAACTTGTTGACGTAGAACAAAGCTGCGATCATCTCCATCCCCGGGAAGATCGCCATCTCGTCGGCCGAGATCTCGCCCATGCCCTGTGAGAGCATCAGTGCGGAGATGTACTCCTGGACCTCTGACCAGTTGTACTTCATCTCATGGATCACGTCCACCTCGAGGACATCCAGGTTCTCCTTCACGTTGATGACCTCGTTGCCGAGCTCCATGTCGAGGGAGTCACCGAGGGAGTGGGCGGAATCCGTGCTCATCAGTATCGTGCGGTAACCCAGTTCAGAAAGTCTGTATGCCGTGGCAGCAGAGGTGGATGTCTTTCCGACACCGCCTTTGCCCGTGTAGATGATGAGCCTCATGGACATTGCCACTTGACCCTATGTTATAAACCTGACGAGGAGAACAACGGAAACACAGAACGCATCTTGGAAATTGTGTGATAAAGAATATGGTGCCGGGAATGGGGTTCGAACCCATGACCTTCGGATTTCCCTGGAAGAGGTCTAATTGACCAGAACCCTATGAGTCCGACGCTCCACCAGGCTGAGCCACCCCGGCCTTGAACGGTGGATTGGGTTTCGGTATATATTGATTTCTATATCCGTCCATAACCTGAAGAGACGGTGAACGGGAAACGACAGGGAATGATGGTAAAACTAAAGGAAAAGAGGTTTGAGGTGACCCTGCCGGAGCAGGGTCGTTTGAAACTCACTCGGTGGTCTCCTCGGCGGGGGCCTCTGCGACCTCTGCCTCAGCCTCAACGGTCTCCTCGGCGGCGGGCTCCTCTGCAGGTGCTGCCTCCTCAGGCTGGACCATCTCGGACTCAGGGATGATGGACTCGGGCTCGCCCTCTCCCATTGCGAGGACCTCGGACTTGCGGATCTCGATCCTCTTGATGGGGATGACGACACGGCATGCCCTGGCCAGGTTCTTGGCGAGGTCTCCGGAGACGATGTCCTTGACGATCTCGGAGAGGGTCTTCTCCTGTCCGATCTGGACGAGGGTCTCTCCGATGATCCTCCTCATTCCATCCTCCTGGGAGGACTGGATACGCCTCTCGGCGATGGACATGGTCTTGATCCTGTAGGTGAATCCGTCCTTGGTGACGATGTCGACGACGTGGTCGGTCTTGGTCTTTCTCCTGCGGGTCAGCCTCCTGACGTAGTCGGAGGTGAGGTCGTGGCCGATGAATGCGGTCTTGGCATCGGATCCGTCGACGGAGACAACCTTGAACCTGAGCTTGATGTGCATCTTGGAGAAGTCTCCGGTGAGGTCCTGGACGGTGACCTCGACGGTCCTTCCGAGGACGAACTCGGGGTCCGCGGAGGGGGTCTCTCCGATCTCTGCCTCGTTGAACATACGGGGTGCGTGGATCTTGTACCACTCTTTTGCCTTCCACTTGTCCTTGACCTTACGGCCTGCTGAAACCTTTGTCTTCTTTGCGGGTGCCATAATCATGACTCCTTTAACTGAACCTTCCCATCGGATGATTGTATTAAAAGGTTACCAAAACCCGATTTTCCTTAACGGCGTGAAAAAATCACATAGCCAGACAGTTTTTCATTATCATAATAAGGATATATTTATCCTAAAAAGAATGGTACCGCTTTTATTTAAAATTCACCTGCAGAAACTTAGATTTTCGCCGGCGGCGGAACGCCGTTCCCGAGGTGGTCGTAAGCCCCGGGATCGGACATCTCCGACCACATCTCATGTCCATAGAGAGGTGATGAAACAGGGACTTTCGTCCTTCCCCCTCTCGAATCCCATGTGCTCGTAGAAGCCCAGTTCCGTGTCGTAGGCGATGAGAACTATCCTCAGGTAATCGGAGTACCTCTCCTTCAGCATCCCGATCAGATGCCCGCCGATCCCCATCCCCTGATGGTCTGGATCCACCAGCACGTAGTGCACATAGGCGGTCATGATCCCGTCGTCCATGGCGCAGACCATGCCCACGAGATCGTCTCCATCCCACGCGGAGAGGACGGTCTCGTAGTTCCCCATGGCTATGACCAGCTTGTCCGGGAACTCTCCGGAGGACCATCCCACGGACCTGAAAAGACGCTGCAGCTGTTCGGGGGAGAATTCGTGCGTGTCCCTGTACTCGATCATGGATGGGAGTGGGGGGATGCTGTATAGAATGTGTTGGAGGGGGATGGACCCCCTCCGGGATATTTAGGGTTTTCAGAGGGTCACAGGGGTGATGTGAGCGGAGAGACCGAGGTCCTTCGCGTCCATTCCCATGGCCAGTCCGTAGAGCTGGGACAGGTGGAGAACGGGGATGCTGTATCCGAGGTCTCCCTGGGTTCCGTCGAACTGCAGGTGGCAGAAGGGACAGACATCGATGATGTACTGTGCTCCGGACTCCTTGATGTTCTCCAGGTTGGTCTGGGTGAACTTCTTGGCGACGTCTCCGAATGCGGCCTTGAGTCCTCCTCCGGCTCCGCAGCAGAGGGTCTTCTGCTTCCTGGGCATGCTCTTGGCACCGGTGGCCTCGATCAGCTCGTCCAGGATCTTGGGGTCCTCGGGGTCGTCCAGTCCCTTGATGTTGCTGGGCTTGAGGAAGTGGCATCCGTAGAATGCCGCGACCTGGTACTCCAGGGGCTTGGTGACCTTGGCCTTGATTGCCTCGATTCCGATTTCGTTGTACAGGACCTCGGCGAAGTGGTGGACCTTGGTGGTTCCGTTGTAGTGCATTCCGATCTCGGCGAGGACCTTGTTGACCTCCTCGAGGAGGGCGGGGTCGTGTGCGAGCTCGTGGGCTGCGTCGAACAAGGATCCGTAGCATCCGTTGCAGATGGTGACGATCTCGAGTCCCTCTTTCTCTGCGAGAGCGAGGTTCCTGGCGGCGGCTGCGAGCCAGGTCTTCTTGCTGAATGCCCTGATGACTCCGGGGGCGGGACAGCAGCTTGCGTCCTTCAGGTCGACGAGCTCGATTCCGAGAGCTGCGCAGACCTCCCTGGTGGATTTCTCGATTCCGGGGTATCTGAGGGGTGCGATGCAACCGAGGAAAAATGCGTACTTTGCCATTGTAATCACTCCACGATCTTGCCGAATCCGGTTGCGGCCAGGATCTTGTCCAGGTCGGACTTGGCAGCGTCGTTTGCAAGGACTGTGGGGGGAACCTCGGGGAGTCCGAGCTCCTTCCTGAGAGCGGTGATCTTGTCCTGGACGGGCACGGTGTGTCCGTATGCTGCAAGGTTGGATGCGGTCTTCTTGTGAGCTGCGAACATGTGACCCTCGGAGACTGCGATGTTCCTCAGGGCGATGACGATGTCGACGATGGGGACCTGACGGGGGCACCTCTCGACGCAGGTGTAACAGGTGCTGCACTCCCAGAGCTCGTCGGAGTTGACGATCTCCTCTTTGAGTCCGAGCTGGGCCATCCTCATGAGTTTTCTGACCCTGTAGGAGGTCTGCCTTCCGGAGGGGCATCCGGCTGTGCAGGTTCCGCACTGGAAGCACATCTTGACTTCCTCGCCACCGGCGGCGGCGATCTCTTTGGCGAAATCGGGGTTCGGCGTTACCATAGTAATCGAGACGCATGACGTGGAATGCCATATTTAATATGGACTGATAGGAGGTCCCCTCCATTATCCTTTGGGATAAACCCCTCTCAACGCATCCTGTTGGAAACGGCCTTCATGATCTTGGTGATGTTCCTGCTCTCCTTCCTGTAGATGGCGGTGATCGCATGCCTCAGCATCTTGGGGTCCACCGCACTCTTCAACCTCAGGTTCTTCCTGGTCAGCATGAACTCATCGATGAAGAAGCTCTTGTTGGAACCCAGAAGCTCCGGGAGCGAGAATGTCTCGGAATCCACGGTGTACTCCCTGTCCTCGGAATCGAGGAACATGAAGGCCACCCTCTGGGCACCGTACTTGTAACGTATGAACGAAGGTCCGTTATCCACGAGGACCATCCCCATGTAACCGATCTCCTCCATCTCGAACTCCTCCGCATCGAACAGGTACAGGGGATCGTCGATGATGGCCAGGTCCGCCCTGTCCTCCCTCATGAGGCGGATGTTGTACTCGTCATCGGAGACGATGATGTGGGCGTTGGGGATCTTGACGGTGGATATCACCGACATCATCAGGTCCTCGGTGACCGGACTGCAGCAGACCGTGAACCCCCTGTCCCTCTGCACACGGTACTGCATGGAACGGGCGATGGACGCTATCCTCTCCCCCTCCTCGGTGAGGACGGAACCCGCAGGGGTGGATTTCAGGACCGGGGCCTCGGCGGCCTCCTCTATTATAGATATATACTTGTGTAGGACGGGGACGGATATCCCCAGACTCCTCGCGGCGGCCGACTGACTGCCGGTGTCCTGGACCGCCAGGAGAGCCTCGATCTGACGGGAGGTCACCGTCTTTCCGTTTATGATCTGGGAGGTCTGAACCTGGATGTCCATGCCCTCACGGAGTATTACCCATATTGATAAAACCCTCGGAGGACGGCGTCATGTTTGAAATGTGTGATACGGATTCACCCGCCGATCAGATGAGCGGAATCCCAAGGATTGTTGTCGTGGGCCTCGGAAGCCCCATAATGTGCGATGATGCGGTCGGACTCAGGGTGTCGGAGAGGATCGAATCGATGGGACTCGAGAACGTGGACTGCTGCCAGGAGGCCATAGGGGGATTGGACATCCTCCCCGTGATCCACGGATACGACTACGCGGTCATAGTTGATGCCATCCAGACCATGCAGTACGACCCGGGAACCGTCATGCTGTTCTCGGAGTCGGATTTCGCGGATGTCGTGGCAGATGCCGCCACACACGATGTCAACCTCCCCACCGCACTGAAGATCGGAAGGGGGATGGACCCCGACATAATGCCTAAGGAGGTCAGGTTCGTGGCCATCGAGGTGGATGACATCAAGACGGTCACCGAGACCATGACCCCTGCCGTGGAGGCATCCGTCGACAGTGCGACGGACGCTGTCCTCCACGTGATATCCGAGCTCAGAAAGCGAGCGCGGACGGATCGTAGTTCTTGATCTTCCTTGCGCCCTTTCCGAGGACCACGGTGTTCATGCGGTCGGCACGGAGCAGGTCCTCCGCAACACGCATGACATCATCCTCGGTGACGGCGTCGATCTTCTCGAGACGCTGCTCCAGGGACTCCGTGGAACCGTTGAGCATGTGGTTGACACCGAGCCTGTACAGCCTGTGCTCCGTCGACTCCATAGCCCTGACGTTGGCACCCTTGATCAGCCTCTTAGCCCTGTCGAGCTCACCCTTCTCCAAGCCCTCCTTGAGGAGTCCGGAGTATACGGATGCGGTGGTCTCCATGGCCTCGATGACGTTCTCGTCGGTACAGGACATGTACGTGGTGAGGGAGCTGGCATCGCTGCACTGGGAGACGGTGGAGTACACGGAGTAGACGAGGGCCTTCTTCTCCCTGACGGCCTGGAAAAGCCTGGAGCTCGTACCGGAACCGAGGACCGCACTGAGCATCGTGACGGCCATCCTGTCATCGCTGGATGCACCGTACGAGGGGAATCCCATGGCCACCTGGTAGTGATCGGCCTCGTTCTTCACGAACCTGTACTCGGACACAGGTGTCGGAGGTGCCGTCCTGACGTTCCTCTGACCTCCCGCCTTGCAGTCCAGGGTCTCCTCGGCCCATGCCACAGTGTCGTCTATATCGGCGGAACCTGCGGCGAACACGGCGAGGTTCGGGATCCTGTACTTCTCCTCGTAGTACTTCCTGAGGTCCTCGGAGGTCATGTTCCTCACCAGGTCCTCCTCCCCTCCCTCATCCTGGGAGAGCGCATGTCCCCTCCACAGGGTGGACTCGAAGAGGTCGTGGATGTACGAGTCGGGCTCGTTCTTGATCATGCTGAGCTCTTGGAGGACGATCTTCTTCTCCAGTTCGGTGTCCTTCTCGTTGATCATCGGGTTGGCGACGATGTCGCCCACCAGGTCCTTCGCCACATCGGCGGTCTCCCTGATGGTGATGCCGTAGAATGCGGTCATCTCCCTGCCGGTGAAGGCGTTCATCTCCCCTCCGGCACCCTCCATCTCCTTCGCCATCTGATAGGAGTCCCTGGTCTTGGTCTCCCTGAAGACGGTGTGCTCCAGGAGATGCGACAGTCCGAGGATGTCCTGGGTCTCATCCCTGGAACCGGTGGCCACGGCGATCATGTATCCGACGCTCTGGCTGTCCGGGATGTTCTCTACCACCACGGGTATGCCGCCCGAGGTCCTGGAAACGGAGATGGTGTGTTCGCTCATGGTCCCGATGTAGAAAAGAACCTATTATTATCACTAGCGGAATCACCCGTATATGACAATAAAGACCACCAGATACTCGGACATGGGGCTGGAGAGGCCCATCGCGGTCGTCGGTTTCCCCGGTGCCGGGCTGGTCAGTTCCATCGTCCCCAACTACCTGGTGGGACAGCTTTCCATGACCCCTCTCGCCGGGATGTCCTCGCCCGAGATGCCGCCCTACTGTCTGATAGCGGGAGGCCTCGCGATGCCCCCCGTGAGGTTCTACGGCAGGAAGGGCAAAGGGAAGAATGCGAGGGACATGATCGTGTGCATGTCCGAATACGCACCCAAGCCAGAGGACTGCTACCTTCTGGCGGAGGAGATCCTCAGGTACCTGAAGCGCATGGGATGCGAGACCATCGTCTGCCTGGAGGGTGTGCCGAGGTACACCGAGGAGGATGTCATGATGGTATGCGGATGCGGGGAGAACACCAGGGACCTCATGAGGAAGACCAAGCTGAAGGAGCTCTCCAACGGGATGATCCGCGGGATGACCGGAGTCATGCTCTACGACGGTCCCGGATGGGGCATCGATGTCATATCCCTGGTATGTCCCGCGAACCAGTCGCTCCCGGACCCCGGTGCGGCCGTGGGATTCCTCAAACCCCTGTCGAAGCTCGTTCCCGGACTGAAGGTCAACCCCCAGCCGCTCATGGACGAGGCCGACCAGATCAAGAAGCGCATGGACGAGCAGGCCGCAGAGAACAACGACCTCCTGTCCAGGCAGATCTACGGATGAGGGTCCATACCCCATCCTTTTTCCTTTCCCCATCACCCGTCTCCCTGTTGTTTCCAGATGAGGTGAACAATAATATACGGTCCACCAATGTCCGAGCCATGGAACTCGTCCCATCTAAATTCTTCATCACCCACAGCTCGGCAGTGAGCCCCGTATCGGACCTCAACGCATTCGACAGGGCACTCATATCCGCCGGGATCGGAGAGCAGAACCTCGTCTCGGTCTCATCGGTCATCCCCGTGGGAGCGGAATGCGTCGAGATCTGCGAGATGCCGATGGGTGCCATCACACACTGCGTCCTCGCTCAGATGAGGGGATGCGAGGGAGAGACCATCGCCGCCGGGATCGCCTACGCCTACAGGAAAGACGGAAAGGGAGGATACGTTGCGGAGGGACACATCCATGGTTCCGCCGCATCCCTGAAGGAGATCCTCAAATGGAAGATGGACGAGATGTCGAGGATCCGCAACGTGGAGTTCGAGGAGATCCAGTTCGTCACCGAGGAACTGGCCATCCCCATGGACAACTACGGATGCTGCATCGCCGCACTCGTCTTCACGGAGTACCGCTGAGATGTACGGACTCGCACTGTGCGGGATATGCAGGAGGCCCAGGGTGGCGGACAAGTCCTTCGCCACATCCACATGCCCCTACTGCAACGCATCCGAGAAGACCAAAGACCTGGTGTTCTACTTCGAATCGCCCGACCAGGACGTCGTCAGGCAGGCACTGAGCCAGGCCACGGGATTCGTTCCCCCGGACATGGT